>CAYNEU010000358.1:0-11236 GCA_964396275.1 uncultured archaeon
AATTTTTCAAATAATACTTTTGATGAAACAAGAGAGATCCTTGGTTTTAGTAAAGATGAGATTTTAGAAATTAAAGATACACTTGGAAAGCTTAAAGCTGAAGAGGATGGGGAAGATAAGATAGATACCTATGTAAAATTAAAGTTAAAGCTTTCAAGTGAATTATTAGATCAATATTCAACATATTTAAAAGACATAACTAAATTTACAGAACAGTATTTATTCTCTACCACAGGTTCAGATTTTTTTTATTTAAAAACAGAAATATTGAATGAAATAAGAGTTATAACAGATAATTTACAGAATCTTAACTCAAATACAAGAAATATTAAAAGAATTACAAAAAATAGTACTCTCTTAGAGGATTCATTAAAACGGATAGAAGATCTTCTTATGGAAAGTACCCATCTGGGTTCCAAACTGCAGGAATCTATTAAAGAGATTAAAACGATTCAAGAAGATACTACAAAACTGTGGATAGAAATTAACAGAATTAAAAATTTAAATTATAAAATAAATGAGATTCCTCATATTTTAGAACACTGGAATGAACTAAAAGAACTTGTTATTTTTATTAATAGTTTAAATGAGGTATTCTTAAGCAAAAGAAAAAAAGATAAAACTGAGAAGATTTTAACTGCTCATTTTGATGATATTTATCAATTTTTTCTCTCTAAAGATGATCGTAAAATTAATTATTATTCTGATTTAATTTATCTGTTGTATTTAGAAAACATTTTTGAGCCATATCAGGGAGAAGAATTCGTTAATATACTTGAAAGGAAAGAAGTAATACAAAATCTAACAGATTTCATACGTCCTCTCCTTACACAGTTAATTACGGATAAATTACATGATATTATAATTGAAATTGAGGAATTAAATTTAAAGGAAAAGGATTTGAGTATCAATTTAAAAACTTTAAAAGATCAGAAAATTAGTGAATTTCTACCAAAAATAGTTGACTATTATATTGTTAGTTTGGAAAAGGGATTCCAAGAGAAAATACACAATGTAATTGAAACAGATAAATTTGAAGAAATTGCTAATTTTTATTACCAGAAAATTGATAATTTTTCTTCAATACTTTATGATATTGAAGATTGGGCATTACGCATTGAGCCTCTTCTCAATCCTTATGAAAATATTACAGTTGGATTGCGAAAGATATTTTCAAATTTAACCTCTGAAATCTTTCGTAGAAAAAATGAATATCTCTCTTTTATTAAAACCGTAAAAGATGAGGAATTAAGAGTTGAAATAAGAAAGTTTGTGTCTGATAAAATCTCAGAAGTTAATGAGTTAATCAGATCCTACGAGGATGAGGCATCTCTAATAATTAAGGAAGAATTTCCACAATTAAAAAGAATTAAAGAGATTTTAAATGATTACTATCAACAAATCCAAAATATTAAAGACGATGTTTTTAAGAAATTGGATTCTATGAAATCAAATGATATTGATATATATCAAGTCATTAAATTTTGGGAAGAGAGTTTAAATCGTAAAAAACAACAGTTAACGTTTCTTATATCACTTCTTTTAAATAAATTATTTAAAAGCTTTAAAGAATTAATTGAAAAAGAGGGAATTTTATTTGCCACAATTACAGAAATTACCGAGCAAACAGAAAATTTCGAGGGATTACCTCTTAACTTTGCATTATCTTCCTTTCTTGCAGAGAAATTGAGTGAAGAAGAATTAAAAGAAAGGATTTCAGAGATAAAATCTAAAATTAATCAATTAAGTAATTCCTTAGGTCTTTATCAAGTAGAAGTATCAAAATTGGAAACAATCCTTGCAAATAGAGTGAAAATCAGAAAGGGTATATCAAAATCTGACGTACAATGTACAGTTTGTCATAAATTTATTAACTTTGCTGATGATAAAGTTATCACTTGTCCTTTCTGCGGAAGTACATACCATTATTTATGCGTTGCATTTTGGCTTTCGAAATATAACTCATGTCCAATGTGCCAAAATAATTTTCTTGAACCTCATTCAGATCTTTTTGAGAATGAAGAAGATGATGGATTCGAAGGATATTTGAGAGACTAATTTTTCTAATTCTTTATTTATTAAGAAATCCAAGCTAAGATTTGGATTATAAACTAGGAGGGAATATTATTATATTAAGCATTAAATAAATACCAAAAATTATCATAAAGCCTCCACATATAATCAAAACGTATTTATAACCCTTAGGATTTAAGGATTTTCCTCCAAAATAGATGAAAAGTGAAATAGGAACATACCATATAAAATCTCCTAATTCATGTCCAAGAAAGAATAACAGAAATCCTAAGGGATTTTGAAATGATACATTTAAATTGATCATAAGTGTTAGACCTGTTACTGCCCACCAAAACTCCCAATATGGATTAGTGATTGAGTAAAAAATACCTCCAAGAAAACTATTACCCTTAAAGCCTTTCATAGTTTCTTCTTCGACATCGAATTTAATTTCATATTTTTTTTTGTATACTTCCCTTATTGTTAAAAATCCAAAGAATATTAAACAACTACCTCCAATTATACCAATCATTATTAAGAATACAGGATTATGGAAAAAAAAAGAAGCTCCGAATAGTAATAAGATGAGCAAAGAAAATTCTAAAACTGCATGACCCATTACAATATAAATCCCGGTGAAGGGATTTTTGCTCTTAAAAGATTTGTAAATCGTGAATGTTAATACTGGCCCAGGAGATAATGCACCAGTAAGAGCAACAATAAAGGAAATTGTAAAAATTTCAATCATTTAAATCCTAATAATCGAATTACTATAATCACTATTACTAATACCGGAATTATTAGTAGTAAAGCCCATAAATACGCTCGAAAAAATCCCTTTCTAACTGCCTTCACTCCTTCTTCCCACTTTTGTTGCGTCTTTTCTTGCCAATTCTTGAAATCTTGCCCTATCTTTTGTTTATGAGCGTCCCATTGTTCTTTTGTTTCTAAATTCCGTTGTTCAATATCTTTACTCCATTTTTGAATCTGTTTATCCCAGTCTTCCTTAACTCCACTGAAGAATTTATTAACATTATCCTTATTTTCTTCTAAAAATTCTTTATTTTTCGTTGATTGTTTCTCTAAAGAAGTTTTAAAACTTTCAAAACCTTCTGTGATTCCTCCAATAAAGTCTTGCCAGCCTTTTAAAAAGGGTTTTTCATCTGCTTTTTCTTTTTCAGAATTCTTAAAATTATTTTCATTACTCATATTTTTTTTTTAATTAATTCTAATATTTAAATTCAGCAAATAAATTTCAATTACTTTCCAAAATTATTTATTCATAGATAAGTTTCTTTATAATTTTTAAAAAGTGTTCTATTAATTATGAAATTTGACATTATACAAAGAACGCCCTTATACAATGCTTTATCAGAAATTGGGAAAAGAATTTTTTTACCGGAGGGAATCTTCTATTGGGCTGGAAGAGCAAAAAAGGAGGCTGAATTAAGTGGAACTCTTGGAGCGGCTTATGGATTTGAAAAGGATTTCATTGATGGGGGAAGTTCCGATTGGTTACCATGTTATCTCAAAGAAATCACAAATCATTCTCGGTTCTCTGTCAAGGAGATCATACCATATACTTCTATTGGTGGTTTATTTGAAACAAGAGAAATTTGGAAAGATTGGATAATCAAGAAATCGTTATACGGAGAAGAAGATGAATCTCTTTTATCTAGATTAACTAAATATATAACAACTCCCGTAATCACAGGAGGAGTTACAAATGGAATTTTTCAAGGTTGTGCAATGTTTTTAAATCCCAACGAGTATATTATCATGCCAAATAAGAGATGGGGTAATTATAATAATATAATTAACAAATTTATTGGAGCAAAAACTCGAACATTTGAATTCTTTAAAAATAGTGAGATGAATATTAATGGAATGAAAACTGCGATTAATAAAGTTGCTGAAATTCAAGATAAAGTTGTAATTCTACTGAATTTTCCAAATAATCCTACGGGATATGTTCCTAAAAAAGAAGAGGCTTCCGATCTCATTAAGATGCTAAAAGATAGTCAACGAACCCTTGAGAAACCTATAATCGTGTTGGTTGATGACGCCTATGAGCCATATGTTTATAAAGATGATGTTTTGAGCAAATCTATTTTCTATGATCTTCACCAATTAGATGAGAATGTGATTCCAGTTAAATTGGATGGCATTACTAAAGAGCTCTTATTATATGGTGGACGAATCGGTTTTATTACTCTTGGTTTAAAACCATCTTGGATAGATAATGATGAACAATTACAAAAATTAAAAGAACAGATAAATAATAAATTAGAAGGATTTATTCGTGCTACAATATCAAATTGTAACAGTTTTTACCAAGTGCTCGTCCATAAACTTTTTCAGGAGAATAGTATGGAACAAATTATCAAATCAAGAGACCGTGTAAAGAAATTACTTAAAGAGAGGTATGAGAGTATTAATTTTGAGTTGAAAAAAATAAAAAATCCAGACATTTCTATTGATCCTAATTCAGGTGGATTTTTTGTCTTTGTAAATTTGAATCCTGATAAAATTAAAGCAACAGAATTCGTAAATCACTTATTAAATGAATACAAAGTAGGTATTATACCAATCGAAAAATTAGATGAAAATATAAACGGTGTACGTGTTGCTTATTGTTCTATAGATATTACTAAAATACCAGAATTAGTAAAAAGAATTGATTTAGCTCTTAATGATTTTTAAAGTAAGTCTAAAGATAAATACATATATATTATCTAAATTTATAAAATAGTTAGAAAAAAGATTTTATTAAAAAACAAGAACGCATATTTAAAAAAAAATAGGATGATATAATTGAAACTTTTTATGATTGACCAAGGAAATTTAAAGGAAATCAATAAACTTATCTTTTCAAGCGGGGATGTTTATTTATTAGATGATGAGAAAACTATTTACGTATGGATTGGGAATAAATGCTCAGTAGATGAAAAAACTGTTGGTGCTGCTCAAGCAAGAACACTCGATCAACAACGTGGAGGAGCAGCAAAGATAATCACGGTAGATCAAGGACAAGAACCAAAAGAATTCCTTAAGGCAATAAATTCTATGGGAGCAATGAAAATTGTTGAGAAAAATTATGCAAAAACACTACTTAAAGACGTCACAACTGGAGATTTCGCACAATTTCATGAGTGGAAAAATGTGCTTTACCGTGTTTCCTCAGAAGAATTTGAGGATATTAATGCTATGAAAATGATTCAAGTTCCCTTTAAGAGGGAGTCCTTAGAATCAGAAGATTGTTATGTTGCTGATTTAGGAAATAAAGTCTATATCTGGCAAGGAAATGCTTGCACTACTACTGAAAAAGTTAAAGCTGGACAATGGGCACGTTCTATAGACGCTGACAGAGCTGGTTTGCAACAAGAAACAATCTTTGAAGAGGGTGATGACACTGAATTTGTAGCTGCTTTAGGCAGAGGAGAAGATTATAAGGAGTCTGACGCTGTACAACTAAAAGCAGAATCAGTATTAGAAGGAGAGGATGAAGATGACAGAATTGCGAAAGCGATCCAACCAGAATTTAAATCAGAGATTAAAGATGTGTCTCCGGAAGAAGTAAAAGCAGATATTTCTGAAGTTAAAGCTTCAGGAGCAGCTCCTGGAATACCCGGAAAAACTGATACTTCTATCTTAACAGTTGAACATATAGATGGTCGTAGGAAGTGTCCTGAATGTGGTAATGAAAACCCTCTCATGATTCATGAGAGCGTCGATAAAGGAAATATCATACTTGACTATCCTCGTATGTACGGTAAAAAATACCGTTGTGGAGAGTGCGGTGTGGAGTGGCGCGAAAAATAAGTAAATAAATTTTATTTTTTATTCTTTTTTTAAATTCTTTAAAATTTCGAGAAATTTTTTATTATAATTAAATTCTTTGAAGATCACGCCTCATTAACTTGATTTTCTTTTTTAATTCAATAATCTCATTATCTTTTTGTTCAAGATCAGATCTAAGTATCATTTTTTCATCTATAATCTTTTGAATTTCTTCTGAATGTTTCTCTTTTAGTTGTCGTAATTCTTGTGAATCATCTTGAAATTTTGAAGCTGATTCTTCTAGATTTTTAATTTCCTCTTGTTTATCATCTAACATACTCCGAAGATTAGCTAATTCCATTTCAAATTTTCCCATGAGATTTCCTGATTTTTTGTGTGCATCTTCTAACTTTTCTTCAAGACGTTCAATTATTTCTTGGTGGGTAATACTTTTTTGTTTTAACTCTTCAATTTCTACAACTAATGATTTATTTCTCTCTACTTTTTTCTCAAGATCCTTTTTAACTAAATTGAATGTTTCAATTTGTTGTTGGAGATCATGTATCTTTTGCTTCGCAGTATTTACTTCATTCTCAAGAGTAAAAATTTCTTTTTCTTTTTCTGTGATAATTTCATCTTTTTTTTCTAATAGAACTTCAAGTTTTTCAAATTTTGATTTTTGAATTGAGTCATTTTCAAGAAATTCTAATTGTTCTTTTAATTCTTTAATCAAAATTTCTTTTTCATCTAATTTATTAACTATATCTATGTTTTCAGTTTGTTCTGATTGAATTTGTTCAATTTGGGTTGTTAAATCTTTAATTTTTTCAATTTGATCATTGATAATTTTATTTAATTTTGTAGATTGCTCATTAAGAGTAGAATTTAAATTTTCAATTTCATCATTTTTGTTCTCAATCGTTTCGTATAATTTTTGAATAGCTTGCCCTTGGACAGCTTTTTGTTCCGCTTTTTGAGATAACTCTTGCATACTCTCTTCTAAATTCTGTATTTTTTCATTTTTTTCATGGATTTTTCCAAGTAATTTTTTATTTTCTTCCATAAAAAATTTGAGTTGTTCTTTTAAGTTATCATCAGTATCTAAAATTACTTCTTCTTCTTCAGTTTCCTCGACCCAGCCGAGTGTTGATAAAGCATCAACGATTGATTTATCACTATCTTCCTCATGAGGTTCGCGTTCATCTGACATATGTTTAACAACACCTTTTATTCTATTAAATTTTTTTATATATAATTAAAAACACCGTATATTCTATTAAGTTTTTTTCAAAAATACCCATTTGCGATCTAACCAGAATTTTGTTAGATATCCAATAGTAAGTGCAATAATAAAGCTTATCTCTAGGGGTGTATTGAGAAAGTTAGTTAACAAGAATTGAATTCCAATATTCTCAATAGTTGTTATTATCGCAAATCCAAAATATTTAATAAATTCTATAGAAGTTTCTTTTAATTCTGTCCCAGCTTTTTTAAAAACTATAAATTTATCTAAGAAAAACTTGATAATATATGTAATTCCAACAGCAAATATAGAACCAATTAGTTCTGGCATATTAAACGTTTCAGTCGAACAATAAAATATATGGAAAAATTCGATTGTGCCATAAGTTTGACAAATAAAGGGCGCTATAACTAATTGGTTTAATTTTTGAAGTAAATAGTTGAGCCCTATCATAATAGCTGCAAAAACAAAATAGAGCGTCATTTGTCTTTTTATATCATTATTTTCTGACATAATATGACCTCATATTATATTTTATTTAATTTTTCTCCACAATGATAGCAAAATTTTGCAATCGATTTTGAAATTTCTCCGCCACATCTCGGGCAATATCTGATTATTAAGTCTTTAGAATTCTGGAAAGAAAAGTTCTTAGTTGTACTATTTTCAGGATTAATTTTATTTTGATGGGCAGTTCTAAATGAGAAGGGTAAAAAGCAAATAATTGGGATAAAGAAAAAAAAATCAATAGTGAATGATAAAATAACACATAGTATAAATAATCCAATAAAAAGCAGATTTAAAACATTATTTCGATTCATTGTTATTTTAAAAAAATAAAGAGCGATTAACAAATTTAAATTATTTTATTCTTTTAATCTTCAATGCGTTCTTTCCAAGAATCTTTTTTTGATGATAAGTCTTCACTTTTACCTTCTGGAGATATATCACCAGAATCGTCTAAACGAGTCTGGATATTAGGAGGCATCTGAAAAGGAAGTCCTTCATCTTGTCGAGTTGGGGAGACCATCCCCATAATTTCTTTTAAATAACTCTGTGTTTTTGTTCCCTTTCCTGTAATCTTTTTATATAATCTTTTTACCCCATATATTAGTAAAGAAAAGCCTATTGAAAAAAGGATATAAATAGCAATCCACCCATCACCAAAAAAAAGGATTGGGAAGGGTAACAACCCACTTCTATAATCGGCATAGATAATTCCTAGAATAGCAAATATACCAAGAAAAATTATACATCTAAAGCACATTGGTACGATTTGTTTTTTCATCATTTGTTTCATATATTGAACTGATTCTTGCTGGGTTTGTGCTAACAGTTGATAATCACCTATAAGTTGAGCGTTTCTGATACGTTCTTGGATATTCAATGCTTTTTTCCTCATTTCACTTAAGGCTTCTTTTCTTAATCCTAATATATAATTAAGAATCATCCCTAGGATTATCATACCAATAGTTATGAACATAATTTGGATAATAATTACTCCATCTGACATAATACAATCACTATATTAGGAAAATTATAGTTAAAATTAAATTTTTTGAATTCATTATTGACTTTATTCATCCATATAAATTCTGCTATAAAAACTAATACCCTGTAACAAAGCCTATTATCTTAATCCACCATCTATAAATCCTTTAATATATTTAGCATAAACTGTTTTCCACCGAGTTGGAATTGACGATGCTATAGCACAACCTAATCGACAATTATCGCAGAACTGATAATTATCATGCATTTTCATTATTTCTCTGACTTTATGAGAATTATAAATCGTAGATAGTGGATATTTTAAAGCATTAAATTTTTCTACAGGGTGAATTTTACATGGATAACTAATAAATCCATCATGACTTATGAATAAATAAGCTTCAGCTACATGACAGCGTAAAATATTTTGCTTATATTGCGGATAACCACCGAAACCTTTCTGAACCACCTCAACACTGATGGGATCTGTTAATATATTATGGTATTTTTTTCTTAATATCCGAATTTGATTCGCCCATATTGAAATATCAGGTATTATGTCTTGAATTTTTTTGATCTGATAACTTTTATCTGGATAATCTCTGATAATATCTTCACATGGATATATTTCAATTGAGCACCCTAATTTTTCAGCTAAATTGCACATATCATCCATTAGATGAATATTATCTTTCATAACTACTGTACTAATAATAACTTTGATATCATGCTTATTTGCTAAATGAATTGATTCAATAACTTTATCAAATACTTTTATACCTCGCATTTTATTATGCATTTCCGCTGTTGGGTAATCTAATGAGATTAGAGCATAATCTAACCCTTCAATTTTACCTTCTTTGAATAATTTAGGTAGTAAATATCCATTAGTGGCTATCCCATTTATGAAATTATGGACTATCCCTGTATGATAAATCAATTCTGGTAAATCTTTTCTTAATGTGGGTTCTCCACCGGTAAAAGTGAGAGCGAGTACACCTAGATTAGCCAGTTCATCAATAAGAGATTTTATTTGTTCTGTAGTCATATCAGTACCTAAAAGGGATTCGGGTAAAGAATGGATTGAACAAAACGAGCATCTCCCATTACAACGCAATGTTAATTCAATCTGAGCTGAATATGGTATTTTGTGATTAGTAAAATTGTTTAAAACAAAATTTTTAATGTATTTTATCCATGTTTTAGGTCTCATTCGAGGAATTTAATTCTACACCGCGCTTACTGTATTAAATTATTAATTATAAATTTAAAGAATATTGAAATTAAAAATCTAACTGAAAGTAATTATTACAAAATTTGTAATAAAGATATCGTACTTATCAGATTTTAAAAAAAATATAAAAAAAAATTATTGCATTCGGTTTACGTTTCCCAACCACACGATTTACAAACATATTTCTTCGCATAGATCTTTACGCCGCCCATTTGATGCAATACTTGACTTTTGTCTTCATGAGTAGCAAAGGAAGTCCCTCCACATTCAGGACAGACCCTTCGACCATCTATCACTGGTTTCTCTTCCAGTCGTGCTGCGGCTTCTTGTCTATCAACAATTGCAGAAGGTTTCACTGTTGTAGCTGCGGGAGCAGATGCTACCGAAGTTGTTGGTGGCGTACTTACAGGAGCGCGTTCAGCGTTTAATAATTTATCTAGTTTATTATTAATATCTTCAAGCAGTTTTAATGCTTTTTGTTCGAATTCTGACAAAATAAGTCTCCTTTGAATTTTGTTTTTTAAAATTTATTTTAACTTTTTTTAACAATCTAATCTAAGTTAGATTTTATATATTTTAGTAAATTGAAAATTTACGTAAAACCTAACTCTATATCTGAAAAATACTAGTTGGTGATGACATTTTAAGTTTGTTCATCAGATTGTTCAGTTATTGTTCTTTTCATTATTCAATAGATTTAAATAAAAATATTTCTATATAATGATATAGAGGTGTTCAATTATGGAAATGATGAAAGAAAAAGAGAGAAAAAAAATAGTATTAGATGTACATAAATATGGTGGGATTTCCCTGCGACATCAATCATTAAGAATACACAAGAATGGGGCAAAATTTCCGATAAGTAAGGTATATATTGAAGATGGCCTAGTAGATCCTGAGATTAAATACACCCTCGTTTTGATACCTGAAATAAAAATTGCTGATTTGACAACAGTGACATTAAGTTATTTTCAAAGGAAAAAAGGTCTAACAATATTTTATTCATATCCAGAAAATTTTCTTAAAGCGAAGGAAAAAGAGAATTTAGCCGATCTTATGGAACTTATAGTTGGAGAGGGTTTTTTTGTTCATCAATCTAGCCTTATTTCTTCATTGAACTACTATTTTGAGATTCCTTCTGATTGGGCTCGAGGGAAAAAGGAATTATTGATGATTAGTATAATCTTAGACACAGCAATCACTCAAGAAATAGAAAAAACTATTGAGGTAGACTGTCTAAATTTTGTTGCAGAGTTAAAAAATAATAAAGAGTTCTTTAAAGCATTGTATATTGAAGATATTGATTTATTTCAAGTAGAAGAACATTCAAATATTAAAAAAATGAGCGAAAAATTACGATCTATTTTAAAAGAAATTTACAAGAAAGTGAATTTATCAACTCACTAAAGAAAAGTCATTAAATTTTTCTTGTTTTAAATTATTCTACTAAGGTTAAAATATTAAATTTCAATTAA
>CAYNEU010000359.1:0-4123 GCA_964396275.1 uncultured archaeon
ATTTTTGAGTTCTAATCATCTTTTTCATAAATAATAATATCCCTATTATTTATAAATGAAAAAAGTGTAGTTAAACAATGATTTCTTATAGTAAAAACATAATTTAATTACTAATACTGTTATACTATAAAAATTAGGGAAAATTGAATAGTGATCAATTGTGAGTAGAATTCCAATTAAAAAGGGAGATATTCTCAAGATTTATACTGATGGTGCGGCGCGAGGTAATCCCGGTCCTGCCGCTTATGCCTTTTTGTTTGTTCATAATGACACCATAATCCACCAAGGATCTGGGTAGATAGAAACAGCCACCAACAATACTGCCGAGTATCAAGCAATAATTAACGCATTAAAAGCAGCTGAAAAGTTCCATAGAGGTCACATCCAAATATTTTCTGACAGCAATTTAGCAGTCCAACAAAAGAACAGGAAATGGAAAATCAATTATCCTCATCTGTCAGAAATGTGTAATGAAGTGTATCAGCTCTGCGAAAAGTATGAAAAGGTTGAATTCTTTCATGTAAGTCGAAACAATAATTACATTGAACAGTGTGATAAATTATGCAATTACCAATTGGATAAGGAAGGCTTCAAATAACGGTTATATTAATCAAAAATTAAGGTTTAATTATTAATTTAAACCTCTTACTATAAAATGACTAATAAATTTCAATCGCTTTATGTACTTTTTATGTAATAATTTTTAAATCGTAATTCATATTATATATCGAAGTCTATAGAAAAGTCTATAAAAGGCGAAAAATATTATGAAACAGATGAAATACTTAGTCATTGTGATTTTATTTCTTTTAAGTTTTATTAACTATAGCTTTATTACAAATGCTATATATGCTCCTAAAATAGCAACAGAACATGATTCAACAAATGATTTAACTTTTCGTTATATATTGAGTAATCAAAAGGCTACTATAGATTTTTATAGCTAATGCAGGGATTGGGGTTTGATTTTTTCTCTTGCGATAAAAGATAATAAATTTAAAAAAAGGTAAATAAAATTGTCAAAAACAATATCAATTATAGGTGCAGTAATAAGTGCAATAGGCGGTGTAATGTTATGTATATCTGGATTTCCAGCAATAGATGGTTCTGAATTAGGTAAAATTAGTGCCCAAGCTCCACTTATTTCTTTGCTAATAGTACTTATTTCAGTTTTGCCAATGGCTCTTGGAGTAACCGTTGCTGTTGTTGGATTTGCTATGGCATCAAAAAGAGATAAAAAAGGAATTTTTGGTCCGTTAATAATGAGTATCGTAGCATTAATCGGTGGATTCATTCCATTAACAATATACGAATATCCAACTTTATTTCTTTGTGATTCTAGACTATTTAATATTACATTTAATGGGATACGGCTTAATTATGACGCAATTATTATGATAATAGGAACAACAATAAATATGATTGGAATCTTCGGTGGGAATTTAAAAAAAAAAAAATATATAGCAGAAATTGAATCTATTACTAGTTAAATGAAAATACAACAAAATTAAATTTTAATTCTTTTTAATTTTTTGGTTTAGTTTTAGCCGATTAGTTTGAGATAATAAATAAAGTAGTCGAATTAGCAACTTGAAAAGCTAATTTAGTAGAGTTGTCGTTCAGATGAAGATAAAGTTAATTGCTCCTTTTTTGATAATTTATTAAACTCTACCATAAATAATTCCTTTTCTTTGTTTTCTTTTTATGAAGAAATATCTTGCTAATTTCTTAACTATAAAAGATTTCTCAACCGGTTTTGGTGATTTGAATGGTTCAATTGGTCGATTTATAAATGGGGGTACAGCAAAAGGGTGTTGTCCTACACATCTAATGTTAAATTATGCAATTCTCTGTTGGATAAAGAAACTACTAGTTAATATTATACTAATAATTCTCATTTAATAAAAGAAATCCACCGTTTCGTGCAAAAAAATTATTGCTAAACCTATCAATATTAGTGAAAGAAAAGATTATGACTCTTTGTAAAACGTTTGGAATGAACAAAATTCCCATTTTTCTATTCCGTATGTTTCTACCATTTTGCTAAATTTTTTATTAAAAATGTTGAATTTTAGAAATCAAATTTTATAAATCGTCTCTTTGGTAAGCTTTTTAAATGAATCCATATAAAGATAGAAGAAATAGAAATTATAAATAAAAATTAAAAAAAATGAATGAATATAACTTAATCCCGAAGAAATACTATCATGTTGTTTTGGAAGGCACTTCCTATGAAATAGGTCAACAAATTGCAGATTTGCTGTATAAAGATAATAAATTACCCTTACAATTACTTACGTCTGGAGTCAGCGATCCTCAAAAACTTGGTTTTAAAGATTTTAAAGATGTTCAGGCATTTATGGAAGAATTTTGTCCCGGTATCAATGAAGAAATGCAGGGACTAGCTGACAGGCTGGATGTAAATGTGAAACAAATTTTTTATTATGACTGGATTTTATCAGGACCACCAGATATGTTTGGTTGTACACATTTTTCTGTATTGGGGAAAGCAACAGCAGATAATCATACTTTAACTGGCCGCAGTTATGAGTGGTATGCAGAACAAGAAGATTTTGTTTTATACACAACACGTGTAAAGGGAAAGCCCAAACATATAGGATTTTCAGGATTGACTTTTGGTCGAGTTGAAGGTCTAAACGAGTATGGTTTGTCAGTGACTCTGAGTAATGGTGGAATTTTTGGGAAAAAACTACGTAACACAAGAGGATTTGTATTTTGGTTTGTAATTCGGACTCTACTTGAAAACTGCAAAAATGTCGAAGAAGCAACTAAATTCATCAAAGAAATACCTATTTTAGGTTTTCCTAATTTTATAATTTCGGATAGCAGGAATATCTTGTTGATCGAGTGTGCTGATGGTGTAAAAGCATTTAAGAAAATTGATAGTGATTCTGAGGAATATCATCTGAGTGCAAGTACTTCGTTTACGCTTCCTGAAACCGTAGAATTCAATAAATTTAATATCCCAATTCGATTAAATGGTTCCATATGGCGTCTCGGGTTCGTAGAAAGTGAATTGAAAAAAGCCTATCCAGAAATTACCAAGGAAACAATTCGTAATATTTTATCAAAAAATATTCCTCAAGGCGTTTGTGGCCATTGGTATTCAGATGGTTTCGGCACGACTTGGGCACTTATTTTTGATAATACCGACCCTCATGCAGAAGTATGTTTTGGGGCGCCCACCCATAATGAATGGCACACATTTAATTTTGATGATCCTATCGGAATTAGAGAGTATGATGCGATTTTACCAGATCTGAAGGAATAATGTACGCGATAATATTTCATGGTTTATTCTCTTACATTCTCAGAATGGATAAATAATAAAAAAAATCAAAAAATAAGAAAAAAGAAGTTAAAATTCTACTATACTGAAAATAACGTCAATTTTATTTATGATGAGCCTGAGCGTTGTGAAGACATCAGATCAATCAAGGGTTCGGCTGTTATTACTGAATCACATTTTGAACAAGAATTTAATAGAAAAGGTATAGCTTTAATTAAATCTAAATATCGGTCAACAAATTTTAGACTATATTTTGCCATTTTTTTCAGCATCTTTCCTCCAAATGGGACAACCTCAGCTTGAATATCTATGAAATTCTCATAAGCTGTTAAGATATCACTTTTAAACTTATCATTGACAGGTGTTGGTTTTATTTCGAGTTTTAATTCGAGCTCTTCTTTACAATATGGGCATTTTGGCAATCAAAATCACATTTTTATTATTATAATTATTGAATTTCAGCAAAATATAATTAAACACTCTATTTAAAAGATAGAGTAATCTTATTAATAAAGTAATTAAAATTCAGAATTTAACTTGAGTATCCTTTGCAATTAATAAGGAAAAGGTAAATTCAGAGTCGGGAATCAATGAAAGTTTAATCTGAATTCTGATGAGTCAGAAATTGACTACAGCATTCCTATTCAAGGAAAATCATCTACTTAATGAATTACAAGACTTTTTTTTTGTTTAAAATCTCCTACTTCTTTCAGTAGAATTAGAATCTTGATAATTCATATCTTTTATATCGACTCATCAAGACTAGCTTTATCATTTGTCGATGATTATATATTTTTATTAAGATATTATCTT
>CAYNEU010000360.1:0-2297 GCA_964396275.1 uncultured archaeon
TTTCCATAACTTCCTATATGTATTTCAATATCTCCAAATTTTCCTTTTTTTGCGTTTCCATTAATAATTTTAACAAGTTCGTTCTTTTCAAAAGTAGATTCGTTAAAAATTTTTACTTGATCATCCCAGAGTACAATTCGAGCATCTCCCGTAGTATCATGTAATAAAAAAGAGCCTACAAAACCTTTGTTTCCATCATTCTTACTAAAACTATTTATATTATAGATATCCTTGATTCTACCAAATAATGTTATATTTTTCATATTTTGAGTAATATCAGAAATGTAAATTTCAATTTCTTTTAACAGATCTTTATTTTCATTTTTAATGTCAACTCCCAACTCTTTAGCTATGATAAATAAAGCACCTTCATCAGAAATCAATCCTTTTAATTCATTTTTCTTATCTTCAACTAAACTCTGGATCTCCTTTCGTGTTAAACCCGTATCCTCTATAATTTTATTTACATAAACCTCAGTTTTCATTTCAATCACAAAAAAATTACTCTTGTTTTAAAAATATTCTAGCAGAGATTATTTAAAAAAAAAATTATTTAATTGTAATTAAAAAAAGATATTCTTTTAAAATTAAAGAGTATTAAATAAAGGTAATTTTTCAAAGTTATTTTATTGGGGCAATTACAAGGAGAAAATTGATAGTCTTATTCTCTCTAAGATTTCTATTAAATAAGTTTTAATGGTGCAAATGACTGGATTTAAAATCATACCCGTTATAGATATTTTAAATTCTAAGGCGGTTCATGCCATAAAGGGAGAAAGAACTAAATACAATCCTTTAAAATCAAATTTATTTCAATCGTCTAACCCAGTAGAGATTATTCAACTATTAAAAAAAAAGTATGATTTTAATGAATTTTATATCGCAGATTTAGATTCTATTATAAATAAAACCCCAAATTTTCCACTTTTAAAAAAAATTTTAGATATTTCAGATATGAATATACTACTGGACCCTGGAATTGTTAACCTTGAAGATATTTATCTTTTCTCAAGATTCAAAATTAAAAGTCTAATTTTAGGATTAGAAACTATTAAAAGTTTTAAACTTATTAATCAAAGTTTACAAATCTTAGATCAGAATAAAATAATAATAAGTATTGATATGTATAATGGAGAGATCTTATCAAGTGCAAAGGATATAAAAACTCAAAATCCGTTGAAACTCATAAAAAGAATTGAATCTTTAAGTATTAAAAATATCATTCTATTAGATTTATTTAGAGTTGGTCAGAAAATTGGAGGAATTCCACCATTCTATTTGGATCTATTACATAATTTCACTGGAAATATCTTCGTTGGCGGAGGGATCAAAAATTATAGAGATATTTTAGATTATAAAGAACAAAACTTCTCTGGTATATTAATCGCAACTGCTTTATATGATGGAACAATAGATATTGAAAAATTAAGACATTTCCATTAGTTTTATAGAATCAATCAATAAAAATAACACCCGTACTCGAAACATTTAAGGATTTCTTACAAACTGGACATGTATGTTTCATTCTAACCCAATCTGTTAAATGCTCTCGATGTGCTTTTGCTTCGCAAATAGGACAGCCAGTAACCTCATCAAAAATCTCTATGTTTTTTCCACAAACAGAACATTTGGTTTTTGATGCAGTAGACACTTTTATTAATTCTTTTTTAATATCTAATATTACACTTTCAGTGTTCTCTGCAGTAGGACTAACTTGTTTCAATTCTTCTCTTGTATCGACACAAAATATAGATCCTTCTGTATCATCCTTCTTATTTCCAATCCATACAACTTTACCTTTGAAATAACTATTACCTTGATCCTCCAACGTTAAGTTTAGTCGTCGATCTTCCATAACATAAGTTTGTATAACTTTAGTGTAATTTAATCCTAAGTTTGAAGATAATTGGTTAACTACTTCTATTGGTTCTTTAAAAACTTCATTAGTTATATCCACTTTTGTAATTTCTTTAGGTGACATAATAAATTCGCAATTGTTTTTTGTATTTAATAAAAATGATTTAATATAAATTTTTATATAAAATTATACAAAAATAAATGTTTTGGATTTTATTATTCCTTTTATAAATCATAAATTTTTTAATATTTTTATTTTATATTAGATACAACATGCCCCATAATATCAAGCTTTTAATTAGTCCTAAAACGATTGAAGAAGCAAAAATTGTTATTGCTAATCAAGTAGATTACATTGATTGTAAAAATCCAGAGGAAGGATCATTAGGAGCAAATTTTCCTTGGATTATTAAAGAAATGAAGGCTTTAATTCCCAACCG
>CAYNEU010000361.1:0-4717 GCA_964396275.1 uncultured archaeon
TTTGTCCGAATTTAAATAACTTAAATGCAAATTCTTCCATCTCTTCATAGATATCCTTCTCAACCATTTCTCTTTTTAAGATTTCTTCTTTTGAGAGGTAAACATCATGACCCGATTCTGCTTTTGTGGATGGTGTAATAACTATTTCATCAAATTTCTGATTCTTTTTCATTCCTTTAGGAGGCATTATACCAGAAGTGGGTTTTCCTTTATTGTAATCCCGCCACATACTTCCCGTTAGATATCCCCTTATGATTACTTCAACTGGAATAGTCTTACATTGATGAACAACAACTACGTTAGGATCTGGAATTTCAATAATGTGATTTTTGACAATACCTTTAGTTTTTTCAAACCAGAAAGATGAAACTTGGTTAAGCATTTGTCCTTTAAATGGAATCGTGGTAATTACTCTATCGAAAGCACTTAGACGATCTGTTGCAATAATTATTCTTTTGTCTTTTTTTATATAGTTATCTCTAACTTTTCCTCGATATAATTCCCCTAAGTTAGAAAAGTTTGTTTCTTTTAAGGTGTAGTTTAATTGTTTCTTTATTATACCATCAATATTCTTAGTAACCATTTTAAATAATAAAAGAAAAATCACTAAAAATTCTTATTATTAATAAAAAAATAAGATTAACTTCAGTCTACATTAACTGAAATTCCGCATTTATTACATCTCTTTGTGCCTCGGAATAAGGAATTACCGCATTCGGGACAGTGATATCTTTTTTGCTCCTCTTCAAGCCATTTTTCAGTTCCTAATTCTTTCCATCGAGGTATTGCTCTTAGAATAACTTTTTTCCCAACAGGTATTGGAAAACGTTCTATAAATTTACACGGAAAACTATCGCATTGATAGCAACCATCAATTCCTTTACTCTTTATGCAGTCTCTGATAGGACATGTTTGACAATATCCAAATATATCCTCCTGGTTTTCTGAAAGACAGCCCGAACATTTAATATCATCAACCGTTTTTGAAAACGGTTTGTAGACATCAACAAGTCTTTCTTTAAATTTTAAGTTATTTTCTCGATCGGCAATATGTATTGCGCATACACCACAATATAGCCCACATGGGGCTAAAAGAGCTTTATTTATATCTGTCATTTTATCTTCTCAATTTTTTATTTTTTGTAATAAATTCCGTCATTGAATTCCTTACTTGAATACTTCTTTTTATTCTTTTCCATTTTGTTTGTAAAAATTTGGCTTAAATCCAAATCTAGAGCATTAATCAAACTTATTAGATAAATAAAAACATCAGCTATTTCTTCAGAAATGTCGGATAGAAGATCTTTATTATTCCAAATCTCTTCTATCGTGTAATCTTTAAAGAGTAATAATTGAGATAATTCTCCCGCTTCACAATTTATAGCTTGAACTAGGTTCTTAGGAGTATGATATTTATTCCAATTACGATCTTCAACAAACTTTTTCACTTCTTTTTTAAAAAATGAGATTGTTGTTAATAAGTCTTTAACTTCATTACTTTCATTCATAATAAGTCAATTAGGTTTAGAAATTAATTATCACTTAAGATTTTTAATAAAATCACAAATTAAGTCATTAACTACTTCTTTTCTCTGAGCAGGAGCGAAATGTCCAGCCATATCAATAATATTTAAGGTAGAATTTGGTATCATTCTATGTAATTCTTCTGACATTTGCTCTGGAGCAAAATTATCAAGTCTTCCACCAATTATTAGAGTAGGGCAACTAATATCTGATGGGTCATATTCCTTTATTTCATGTATCATTCGGAAAATCTGATCCTCAATTTGCATATATAATTCATCTTTAGTTAACTTTAAACCAGATAATGAGTCGGATAAAGCAGTTATTATGTAAGGAATGGTTTTATCTAATATTTTTTCAACAGAATTGGCCAATACTTGTAAAAAATTCATTCGTATAAAATATGGAAGTAGATTGTAAAAGATATTCCTTATAACATTATCAATCATTATATACCCTGAATTTAGTAAGATAAGAAATTTAATATTTTCAGGGTGTTTCATTACAAATAGCTGACCAATCATCCCACCAACTAAAGAGTGTCCTATTATTCCATATTTTCCATTGATTTCTAAATACTTCAGTAGATCTTCTAAATCTCTGATAATGTCATACCTAAGATTTTTCGATAGGTTTAGTGCTTTGGTGTGATCGCTCCTCCCATGCCCTAATGCATCAAAAGCAATAATGCGATACCTCTCTTTTAATATTTTTATTTGTGCCTTGAAGAAAGAAGCCGAAGATGCGAATCCATGAAGTAAAATAATGGTGCAACTATCTGAATCTGGATTAATATTCTCATAGTATAGATTGTAACCCTCTTGGTTCTTGAAATAAGGCATGTGAGCTAGGAACTTATTAAATTCTATATTTTTTGTAATAAAAGATTCCAAAAATACTTTTCTAAATTAAAAAATCTGTAGCTATATTGATTATAGGTATAAAATTTTACACTTTTAACATTGAAAAAAGCAGAAATTATTGAACTATTTTCATTTTAATTTATTTTATATAGAAAAATTTGACTATTTTGTAAAAAAATATAATATATATTGAAATTAATAAAGAGTTTCACAAAAACTATAGTTAAAACAAAAGATCCTTACAATTCGCTTTTAAAAGTAATTAAAAAAAATATATTATAAATCTTTAGTTACTCGCTTTTTATCATACATTTCAAGTAGAGCTGGCATGAAAATTCTACTTAACTTTTTATAAACTTTTAAATTTTCTTTCTGTGGAACCTTAGTATCAATAAATCTAACCATATTTTCAATAGCTTTTTCAATATTAGAAAATCTTTTGCACCCATAAAATCCTAAGATTGCTGCTCCTAAAGCGGCTCCATCTTTTTGTTCTGGAATTAAAATTGTCTTATTTGTAATATCAGCAAAAATTTGAGCCCAAAAAGGATTGTTCATCCCACCTCCATCAACGCTAATTTCATCTAATTTATAGCGAGCCATTCCTTCTAAGATATTTATGTACATTTGAGCACTTAAAGCAGCACATTCCATTATTGCTCGAATCATATGACCTCGAGTATGATTCCAACTTAATCCATGAATTGTTCCTTTTCTAAACATTTGTAACGGAAGAAATAGAACTCCTTCACTCCCGGGTGTAATAAGTTGCGCTTCAGCAGTTAGAACTTCATAAACGTTAAGATTTTTTTCTTCACACTCTTTAATTTGCATTTGTGAAAAATTATCTTTAAACCATTTTAAAACTGTACCCGTTCCTGGTACCGCACCCTCAATCATCCATTTTCCTTTAATAACATGCGGTAGCGAAAAAATAGGAAAATCTCCAGCTGGGGGGATCGGCTCGTCTACAATATAATCAACAAAGGTACCTGTACCTGTTGTTATTTTTGCTTGTCCTTTTTTTATCACACCTAAACCTAAAGCAGCACACTGTTGATCCGCTCCGCCTTGAATAACTGGAATACTCCTTTTTAGTCCCAATGCTTCTGCCGCATCGGAAGTTAATTCACCAATAATATCACCTGGAGTATGTATTTCAGGCCAAAGATTCAACGGTATCTCTGCTTGTCTAGACAACTCTTCATCCCAATTTAGAGTTTTCATATTAAGTATTCCCCAAATTCCGTTTGTAGGATCTGTGACATGTCGATTGCATAATTTAAAATTTATATAAGAATCTGGTGTCATAATTTTATATGCTTTATTAAACAGTTCTGGTTTATTATTTTTAAGCCATAACAATTTAGCGATTAATCTTCTTAATCCACCTTCTTCTAACATTGCCCTACCACTACTAAGTTCTCTTTCATCTAACCAAGTTAACGCAGGGTGGAGAATATTACCATTTTGATCAATAATAGTTGTAGTAGATCGGAAGTATGAACTTGATATTCCAATTATATTATCAGGATTAATACTTTTCATAGCATTGTTACATGTATTTTTAACAGCATTCCACCACATAATAGGATCATGTTCTGAGATACCTGCTGGTTGTTTAACAAGAGAATATTCTTCATAGGCTTTAGCAATTTCTTTACCGTTTATGTCAAAAAGTATTGTTCTTGCCCCTGTAGTCCCAACATCAAATACACACATTAAATCGCTCATATAATCACATCTCTTTTTCTCATTTAATTAAATTTAACATTTAAAAATTAATTTAGATTACTTTTATTATTAATTCAGATATATCTAGTATTTTATATTTTTCTTTTTCAGTTTCTTCAATTCCATATGCTAATCCTAGTTCACAAAGAGGACAAGCTGAAATGAATATATTCACTCCTGTTTCCTTTAATTCATTAATTCTATTCCGGGCTTCCCTAACTGCTAAATCTTTATCTGCCCAGTGAGCGGTACCACTCCAACCGCAACAATGTACATATTCTTTGTTATAAATTGGTTCAATCACTTCTAAATCTGGAATCTTATTAAGAATTTCTCGGATAGATTTTATATCATTTAGATTTCTCACAATTAAACATGGATCATGGATTGTTATTTTTTTATAATCTTCAGGAATGTTATTTGTAAGACGCAATTTTCCATCATCTATTAACTTCTTAAAATATTGAGTAGTATGTAGGATTTTTCTTTCAAGTTTAATTCCCACTTTTTCATATCTATTAGTTAGAGTTATAACACAACCAGGACAGTCTGATATAACGATATTAGCACCAGTTGATTCAATAAGTGCTTTATTT
>CAYNEU010000362.1:0-3231 GCA_964396275.1 uncultured archaeon
AATTCTTTCTATCTAAACCATACATATCAATATTCATAGCTTCTCCTGCTCCAAGCCCAATCATACCTCTCCCATTAGATATTTGGTCTAATGTAGCTACTTTATGCGCCATTAGTGCTGGATGAAAGCGATGACAATCAGAAACACCAGTACACAATTTGATTTTTTTTGTTATCATAGCTAAAGATGTTAAAAAACAATACGCGTCATAACATGTTCCTGGACCAGGAGGTAACATTACCGTATGATCAGCATAAAAAACACCAAAAAAACCACACTCTTCAGCCTTTTTTGTTCCTTCGAACATATATTCAAGACGAGGCGTTGGTACAGGGATATGAAAACTAAACTTCATGATTCTAATTAAACTCCTTTATTATTCTTTAATATTTTTCAAAAATACACTATCAAAAATTATATTTTCATTCAATTCTTTTAATAAATGTAAAAATTCTAGAGGTTTATAAAATTTTTAGAATTTCTTTATTATAATACGAAAATACAAAAAAGTGAGAAAATGGATATAGATATAAAAATCGGGACAGAGGGTACATTTATCCCTCCTTTTGATCGAGGTATAGATACTATAAAGAGAATTGAGAATAGTGGTTATGATTCAGTATGGTTTGCAGATCATTTAATGGGATGGATCCCAGAATCAATTTGGACTCCAGACATTATTGAAATGGCAAAAATTCAGAATAGTCCACATGATTTTTACGACGTTTATTCGGTTATGTCAGTGGCAGCTTGGAACACTAAAAATATTCAATTGGGTACTAGTGTTACTGAAACGTTTAGGAGACATCCAGCTGTTCTAGCCCAAATCTTTATAACATTAGATCATATATCAAAAGGACGAGCCATTCTCGGCATTGGTACGGGTGAAGGGGAAAATATAATTCCTTATGGTATAAAATGGGAAAAACCCGTTAGTAGATTGGAAGAGGCAATAAGAATAATCAAACTCCTTTGGGAAAATGAAGGAAAAGTCAGTTTTGATGGGAAATTTTGGAAATTAAAAAATGCTGTCCTTTCTATAAAACCCTATGAAGAAAATAAATATCCTCCTATATGGATCGCAGCACATGGTCCTAAGATGTGTGAATTGACAGGGAGATTAGGAGATGGTTGGATACCCTCCAATTTTAATCCTAAAACATATAAAGAAAAGCTTGATATTATTCAAAATTCAGCAAAAAAAGCAGGACGTAATCCAGAAGATATTACACCCGGCTTATGGTGCAATTTAATTATTGATGAAGATCATAGTGAATGTGATAAACTATTAGAATCCGCTTATGTAAAAAATTATAGTTTAATTCAATCGAATGAATATTTTGAAAAATTTGGTATTTCACATCCATTCGGCAAAGATTTTTACGGTCTTCTTGATTATATCCCTACAAACTACGATCGAGAGACTATGCTTGAAGCGTTTAATAAGATACCAGCAAAATTGTGCAATGAAAGCTTTTTACATGGCACACCAGATGAAATTATATCTAAAATGGAAGATTATGCGAAAGCCGGTTTAAAACATATCGTTCTTTATAATATAACTTATAATTGCGATATTAGTAAAGTAAAAAGTTCATTTGGATGTGTAAAGAAAATATTACAATATTTCAAGGGTTAAACCCTACGAGATTTTTTGAATAATATAATTTTTTACTATTTTTTAAATCCTTGACAAAAAGAATCTATATTTTTAATTAAAAAAGCTTTTACGATTATATACAAAAAGTTATAAATTATTTCAAGGATGACAAGGCTTAAAATTATGGAAAAGAAAATTTCTTTTAACTCGAATTTATTCTAATTTCTTTTTTCAAATGGAATCATGGAAAACATAGGAATATTTTTATATTTTCTTTAATTTCATTTTTAGATAAGGATTTTTAACACTTTAGACAAATATTCAGGAACCATAATCAAAAGGACTAATAAAAAATTATCTATATATTTTTAAAATTCAATTTACAATTTGATACATAAGAACCTATATAGATCTATTTAAAAGATAAAATTTAGATGTATATGTTAATAATTAAAAAAAAAAAAATCCAATATGAATATTTTCAATAATTCAAAAAGAAAAAGGATTAATTTAATTATAGGTATATTTTTAATTTTAATTATCTTGAGTTTTATAAACTTCAATAACTCTTCAATTTCTCTTATTCGTTTCAGTGAAAAAGGACAATTTAATGATGGTTCACATGATTTTAAAACTCTTAAAATAAATTCGAATAGCCCAAATGCGAGACCTTTGATAGTATATCAACATGCTACTATTTCTAACACCTTTCTCCCTTTATCCTTACCTACAAATATCAGTTTTACATTATCAGAGAATTGGATTTCTAAAAATGTCACAATATATTATGATGGAGTATCTCATCAAAAAGATTGGGTAGTCAATGGAACTTTTAATACTGATGTAGTTCCCTGGCAGTATTATAGTTCTGATATTACAGCAATCTTTAATAAAACCTGGCAACCTAGTTATGTAGAAATAGAAATCGCTAAAAGCAAAATTCTTCCTAAAGGGTCTTATGGTTATTTTGAAGAGAATTTTACAATCCCAGAAAAATTAGCATCTAATACAATTGCAACTTTATCTATGAATTACAAACATACTCTAGAGGTAGGAGGAACGGTTTCTAGCAAGAATATTAGTGTTTTTATTTCTATTGATATTGGAGGTTTAAAGAAAAATATCTCCGTGCCTTTCTTTGATTTAGTTAAAGATTATTGGACAGAAATGAGTGTAACCTATGATATTTCAGATATTGGTCAAAACCTTCCAAATAATATAATAATAAGAGCAGGAGTTTTTGTAGATAATTCCACCTTAAGTAGTAATAAAAAACACTATTTATTTCTTGATGACATTCAATTTCAAGTTTGGACTAATCCAAACCAAAGAAACTTAATAAAAGCCAAAGACATTGAATTTAGTTCAGAATATTGCTACCAAAATATTACTTTTGGAAAGGGTAAAACCTTTATTGATATTGAAAGAAATAGAACAGAAACTAGTGATATTAAATTTACAATCTCAAAAAATTCAACATTTGTAGAGGAATCGGTTGTCTATAACATAACAATCACGTCAGAAGCAGTTAAAATTTTTAGCTCAACTATAAATAGTCAAGTTGGTAGTCTTTATTCGTCCCTAGTAGGTATAAATTGGAAAACAGAGTGCTCTATCTCAATTCCTTATGG
>CAYNEU010000363.1:0-6455 GCA_964396275.1 uncultured archaeon
CCTTCAGATTTAAATTTAATTTGGGGAGAATGAGTTTGAACAATTTCCCTTTCACTTAAATTAATTCCACATTTTACGCAAAATTTAGGATTTCCCTTTACTTTTGTCCCACAGGAAGGACAAGTCATAAGAATTCTTGTACCACAATCTTGGCAAAAACCTCCTTTTCTAGCAAATAATTTTCCGCATTTAGGGCAAAATCTTACTTCTCCCGCTGTATATTCAAGAATTGTGGGGACAATAGCCAAGACCAGTAAAATTCCGACAGGGATGATAGGAATCCAATATTCATCAGGTTGAAAAACATCACCTATTATAAGAGCAACAAATACGATAAGAGTTAATGCAAATAGGGTCCATATTCCAACGATCCCCATTTTAATCTTCCGTTCAGACATAATATCCACAATTGTAGCTGCTATAGATAAAACTAGTAAACAGCCCATAGGAATTATAGGAATCCAAATCTCATCATAAGAAAAAATGTCTCCCATTATAAGAGCTATCATTACAATAGTAGTCAAACTAAAAATAACCCATAATCCAATAGTTCCTATCCTTAATTTTTTTCTAATTCCATTCCATGCCATATTATAAACTTGTTATTTTTTTATTCCCATAAATTAACTGATGATAAAATTAGTACTTTTTTCTTATTAAATTAAATAGGAGTCCAATTTTTATAATTGAAATATAGAATAAAGATAAGATTTGATAATAGAATTACTGTGAGATTAAAAAAATTTGAAATTGAAATTAAATCTTTTAAATTGAAGTTTAATATCACCCACATATTATTCAAATTCATTGAGGGATTAGAAAATTCCTAAATTTTTATATAATTGATACGTATATTATTTAGTTAAGCAGAATTAAAGAAACCGCACAGGGTCAATAAGGAAAGTGGATGCCGACAAAAATCAAAATATTTTAGAAAAGCAACTGAAAACGTTAGGTCAGAAAGTTAGGATTGATATTTTAAAAAAACTAAAACATGCTCATACTCCATTATCATTTTCAAAGCTTCAAAAAGAGATTTTTGGAAACGATCTTACTTCTGTAAATTTATCATTCCATCTAAATACATTAAAGAAGAGTGATTTAATTTTGTCATCGGATAATGGATATTCAATTACGCTTTTAGGGGAGCAAATAATAGAAAAGATTTTATCTATTGAACAAATTTTAAATAAACAAAATAAAACTTTAATGATCCGAACTTCGAAATACTCTAAAGAAGTATTTGATATAAATAAGATTGAGGAATATTTAGTGAAGGAAGGTGAATTGGAAAGATATTTAGCAAGACAAGTAGCCCATGAGGTAGAAGACCGTTTATCAAAAACAAATATAGAATACATGACTGCTCCATTAATGCGAGAGTATATTAATGCAATATTATTAGAGAATGGTTTAGAAGAAGTAAGGCACAAGTTAACTCGACTAGGAACTCCTCCATTTGAGGTATATAAACTATTCAATTCAAAAAATGTTGAAATAACACCAGAAAAATTTATTAAAAAGTTAGGTTCTGACGTTTCAGAGCAATTTTTACTTTTAAACCTCTTACCAAAAAACTTAGCTGACTTATATTTATCGGGAGAAATTGCCTTACTTCATTTAAATTACTGGGGGTTAAGACCATTAAGTTTGTATATAAATACAAAAACAATAATCAATTATCTCTTTAGTATTGATTCAAATATTTCGGCGAGAGATAAAAATACCACAGGATATACGAGTTTTATTATTAATTTTATAGATCTTCTACAAAGGCTAAAACAATTTTATTCTAAAGATTTAGTTCTTGGCAACTTTAACAATCAATTTATTTCTTATTTAGAATTACCAAAAATAAAATCATCCAATTTTAATTTCTTTATTTCTCAAATTCTCCAATTTAATACATTTGTTAATAATAATAAATCTCATTTATCTTTAGAATTTAATTACGATGGAAAAACAAAGGAACAATTTTCAAATCAGATCCAAAATGATATACATTTTCTAAATTCCTTAGACATTCAGGGTAAAGATCGCATAAGACCATTCCTCATTTTTGAAGGATCTAAGATTTTTACATCAGATCTAGGAAGTGGTTTCATAAAAAACTTTATTAAAGAATCTAATAAGAATAATCTAATTTTTTATAATAAAGATTATTCAAATTTATTGAATTCATCTCTAATTCAAATACCAGATCCTAAAGAGGATACAATAATTTTAGATAAGATTTTAGTAAATTTACATATGATTTCTGTCGAAGCGAACCAAAATGATGACTTATTTTTCGATTTATTACAAGATAAATTAATTTCTGTTTTTGAATTGTTTAATTTTAAGGAGAAATTAGTACAAAAAAAATTAAATTCTCTTAAGCAATGGGATTTTATGGTCACACGGATTTTTAACAGAAATAAGAGTAAAGTATTTAAAAATGCTGTAAAATCCATTAGTTTTTTCGGGTTAAATGAAGCGATTTTAAACCATTGTGGGATAGAACTTGATAGAACCGAAAATAGCGAAGAATTTGCTCTAAAAATATTGATATTAATGAAAAAAATTATTGATGAAAAAAATGAAGCAAAAAATGACACTTTTAATCTAAGCCAGCCCCATAGAGATTCATACTTAAGAGACTCTTGGTATAATGGCATTGTACAAGACACTCAAAACATAAATGAATATTCTGCAAGACTAATTAGAGGAACATCAAACCTCTCTTTGAGTAAGAAAATTACATTATTCAAAAAATTTCAAAAAATCATTGGTGGTGGGTGTTTATTTATGGAACAAAAACCAAATGATATCTCACTTCAAAAATTTTTAAAGATTTTGTTTCAATCCGAAATCGGTACAATATCTTTAAGAGATTGCATATTTTAAGAAATAAAAAATAGAAGAAGAATAAGCATTTTAAAAATTACTCAGTCATTAATTCTGCTAAGAGTGCTTTTCTCATTGGGATTCCGTAATAAGTTTGTTTGAAATAAATTGCTTTTTCTGAATTATCAACATCTGGAGAAATTTCTGTGATTCTCGGAAGTGGGTGCAATAATCTAAAATTGTCTTTTGTTTGTTCAAGATCTTCTTCTCGAAATATGTAAAATCCTTGAATTCTTTCGTATTCTTCCGAATCAACAAACCTTTCTTTTTGGACTCGAGTCATGTAAAGAATATCTAAAATATTTAAAATTTTTCGGTAATCTGTAATTTCTTTATATTTAACTTGACGTTGTTGAAGAAAATCTTTATCACGGTTTCTCATTCTTAATTCTAAAGGGCTTATGAAATAAACATTTACATTAAAATTCGATAACAAAATTGAGAGTGAATGTACTGTTCTTCCATATTTGAGATCACCCATTAAACCTATATTCAACCCGTCTAAAGAGCCTACTTCTTCGTTTATTGTCAATAAATCTAATAATGCTTGAGTGGGATGTTCTCCACTTCCAGAACCGGCATTAATAATTGGAATTTTAGCAAATTTTGCTGCCAATATGGCAGCTCCTTCAAATGAATGTCTCATTATTATACAATCACTATAGTTTTCAACTGTTCTTATTGTATCTGCGATGCTTTCTCCTTTCTTAATGGAAGACACATCTCCAGAATGGAAACCAATAACACTTCCCCCTAATCTATACATGGCTGATTCAAAACTTAGGCGAGTTCGCGTTGAAGGCTCAAAAAATAATGTAGCTAAGATTTTACCTTGAAGAAGATCTGAGTTCTTGATTTCAATCATTTCTTTAGCTTTCTTTATAATATATTCAATATCTTCTCTATCAAACTGCTTAGCACTTATTACTCCTTCACTAAATTTCTCTTTAAACATTTAAAATCTCATTCAATATGTTTTTATTAACATTATGTAAATAAGATTTAAATTATTTTTTATTACAATATGGTTATTCAAAAAGAACCATCAGAACTAATAAAATTTAAAATTTATAAATAATTACAATATTTATTCTTAATACTAAAGGTCAATGATAAATGAAGTACCCTAGAACTATAAACCGCTATTGTCCAACTTGCAGATCACATAAGAAACATACAGTCGCTCTTTATAAAAAAGGGAAGGAACGGATGCTTAATCAAGGAAGGAGAAGAGTAGAAAGGAAAAAAGCGGGTTATGGCTCATTTCCTAAGGAGATTTTCCATAAAAACGCAAAATTAAATAAGAGATCAACCCCATTATTAGAATGTACTGAATGTGGGAAAAAACAATATGCTAAATCTTATCGCGTCAAACGACTCGAATTACAGGAAGTATAAAAGAGTGAATACCTATGACAAATAAAAAAGAAAAAGAACTTATTCCACAGCCAAAAAGCAGGTTTTTACGCGTAAAATGTTTGAATTGCGGAAATCAACAAATTATATTTGGTTGTTCTGCCACAGATGTGGAATGTTTAGTGTGTGGAAAAACATTACTTCAATCTACTGGCGGTAAAGCAAGAATTCTTACAAAGATCTTAGAGGTTCTCTCTTAAGGATATTTTTAGCACTTTACATCTTTAAAGAGTAAAATTTCATCTTAGCTATTATTTAGAAATCTATACTTTTATTTACTCTTGCATCATATTTTTAAACATTTTTAGGTGTTAATTATGAATCAAGAAAAAAGTTTAAAGAATTATAAATTAATTGTTATTGGTGCAGGAATGGCTGGATTAAGCGCAGGTATAACATGGGCTATAAATAATAATTTAGATACAAATCCAGTGCTTCTTATCGAGAAGCAACCAAAAACTGGAGGTTTTGTCACATCTTATGAAAGAGAAGGATTTGTTTTTGATACATGTCAAATGATTCCAAATATATCTGAGATACTTGACTATTTAGGAATCGAAATCGAACTTAAGAAATTTAAAGGGTATTATATGAGAATTCTTGTAGTTAACCCTGAGACCAATGATGTTAGAATTCTTGAGTTACCATCTGGATTAGATACATTTAAAAAAAAATTAATGGACCAATATCCTAATAACGCATCACAAATCGAAAAATTCTTAGATTACTCACGAGAAATGTATATGGAGTTATTCAATCTGAAAGTTGAGCCTAACTTTATTGATATTCTAAAACTATTATTTACATGCCCTAAAATAGTCAAAAATTCATCAAAAACTTTCAAAAAATATTTTAACCAATTTGGTATTACCGAACCAGATGTTATTGAAATTTTTAATGTGTTTGCTGATTTTAGCGCACTCCCCTCTGAACAAGTATCAGCAATTGTACCAATTTCAGCTATGAATTCTCTACTCGATGGAGCCTATCGGACAAAAACGGGCTTTATTGATTTTTCGAATAAATTGCAAGAACGTTATTTGAATTTGGGAGGAGAATTATTATTAAATACAGAAGTTACTAAAATCTTAATAGAAGATGATCAAGTAAAAGGAGTTCAACTCAAAAATGGTGAAATAATTTATTCAGATTATGTAGTAACTACTGTTGATACAATGCTCGCAATGAAAAAATTAGTAGGTTTAGAAAAAATTCGAAGCATTGATAAAAAATATGCAGATAAAATTGAATCAATTAAGATGTCCACTTCATCTATCAATGTCAGTTTAGGATTAGATGATAAATTAGATCTTGCGGGATTAGGTATGGATTGTGGGTATAATGTCATTACGACTGGAGGGGATACTTATGATCGGCTTTTTGATGCTTATGAAAAAGGAGATATTGGTTTTTCTGATAAAAGATTTCATATAGGCGTTATTTGTCCATCCATTACAACTGGTGGGCAGCCCAACTTAACCATTCGAGTATCACCGATGGCATTGGGTGACTGGGCAAAATTAAGAGAAACTGATCGACCTAAATATGAAGAAGAGAAAAAGAAGTGGGGAGATTTCTTTATAAATATTGTTGAGAAATATCTTATACCAGGTTTAAGAAAACACATTTTAATATCAGATATATCAACACCAGCAACCTATGCTAGATATTCAAGCTCTCCTACGGGTTCAATTTTTGATATGGCACCATATACAAATAATTTTGGTAGAACACGGTTAAAAATGAGAACCCCGATTAAAGGCTTATTTCAGCCAAAATTTGTTCATGGCGTATTTGGTTCTTTACTTGCTGGTATGCAAGTCAATGATATGATCCTAAATCGTAAAGTTATGAATGGAAATGCTAGATTAAAAATATAATCAATTAAATCACTATATTTTTTATTTTTATATTCGTGAAACTGTTCTTTCACGCTAAATTCTTTATATCTCAGTAATATAAAAATAATAGTTAAGTATAATTATTGTTCTCGCCAAGTATATTTACATTCAGTACATTTAAAAAAGTGAGTACTTGGCTCATCAGAGCTCCTAATTTGCACTTGCCAGGTTTCGGCCTCAAGATTCCCACATTTAGGACATTCCTTTTGTGTCCTAGGATTTGCTGAGATTTTATCTTCTTCAGAGAGGATG
>CAYNEU010000364.1:0-2106 GCA_964396275.1 uncultured archaeon
CCCTCCTGCGCATCTTCAACTAAACTTCGGTATTTTTCTTCAGAATCCTTTAATTTCTTTTCTGTTTTTTTACGTTCTGTAATATCTCTTGAGATCAATAATGCTTTTTTTATTCCATCTTTATCTATAAATGTTTTACCTCTAATTTCAAGCCATAAATATGACCCATTTTTATTTCTAATTCTAGCTTCGCCCACACCTTCCCCTGTTTCAAAACCTTCTTTTAATACTTTAGATGCTTCTTCAAAATCATCGGGATGAATAAAAGTTAACCCAGATTTACCTAATAAGTCTTCAGATGAATACCCCCTTAATTTTTTGTGAACTTCCTCGTTGATATATTCATATTTAAAGTTATTATCTATGATAGTAATTAGATCATTCGCATTTTCCGAAATAAGACGATATCTTTCTTCAGATGTGTTTAATTTTTGTTCGAGTTTCTTACGTTTAGAAATATCAATAGCTAATCCAATGATTCCTTGAATTTCCTCTTTTTCATTAAAATAAGGCAATTTACTTATTATACTTGACACTTTACCACCGGGAAAATTTACGTTTTCTTCCATATTTAATTTAGGTATACCGCTATTAATGACTTCTAAATCATCTTTACTGAGATTAGTAGCGAGTTCTTGAGGAAACAAATCAAAAGTAGATTTTCCTACTATTTCTTCTTTGTTAAGTTGAAGATAATCCGCAAAAACCTGATTTACTTTCGTATATATATCATTTTTATTTTTTATGAAAATCATTCCAGGAATTATATCCAATATAGTCTCTAATTCATTGCCTAAATTTTTATATTTTTCTTTTGACTTTTGTAGATTTTCTTCAATAAGTTTACGATCAGTAATTTCCTCAAATGATATTAAAAACCCAATTATTTTTTCATCTAAATCGAAAATTGGTACTTTATTTGAGTCTAACCAAATTTTTTTTCCCTCGAGATTAACCCAAATTTCATGTATATGATACACTGGCTTACCAGATAGTAAAAAACTATTCTCATATTCCTTGATTTGTTGAAGCATATCTATATTAGAGAATAATTCTTCATTTGTCTTCCCTATTATATCTTCGGGACGATCCATCCCAATGAATTCAACAAATTTGCGGTTACACCCTATATATTTAAAGCTTGTATCTTTCCAATAAACACATTGAGGTATATTTTCAATAATTGCTTTTAACATCTCAGAACTAGTACGAATAGCACTTTTATATTTTTTCGGAATTAATACATTCCAAAATTGCATTTCTGGGAATGATTTCGTTAAATTTTGATAATTTTCTTCCTTCTCCTGTAATTTTTTTTCTAATAGTTTACATTTAGAAATGTTTATTAAATCAATAATTATCGTAATCTCATTTTTATAATCTTTTATCCTTGTAGTTTTTATATCAAACCATATGAATTGATTATTTTTATTTTTTAATCTAACTTCTAGCACAATTCCACGAGATTTAATTCCTCTATGTAACATTTTAATTATTTTCTTAACATCATCGGGATGAATCAATTCAAAAATTGATCTTCCAATTATTTCCTCAGGTTGATAACCTAATTCATCATAAATATAAGGATTAATGTATGTAAAAACCCCTTTTGAGTCTACTTCAGCTACAACATTTAAAATATTATTTACTATAAGATGATATCTATCCGAATAAGAATCTGATATAATCTCATTCTCTATCATAATTTTATTTCCCCATTTGAAGTTTTTTATAAACAAATATTGTATTTTTAAATTATTTTTTAGATAGAGCTTAAATAATCTCTATACATCTTACCCATTTCAATCAATTTTTAACTCTACCCTGTAAAGTATTTTATGATTAAATTTACTTTAAAATCGTTAAAATTCCAAATTTTTCTTGATAAATAAAATAAAATTTTAACCCTTTGCCTTGTGTTAATATATATGCAAGAAGATATTAAGATATTAATATATTTAAAAAAAATGGTTGTAATATATATTTATAGTCAATAATTTTGCTATTTCTACACTAATCAAACAATTATTATTGATTTAATAAACGTCTCAAAATGCAAGTTATTAGAAAAAAAATTACAGGAGAAGGAAGAAGATTATCAAAATT
>CAYNEU010000365.1:0-6527 GCA_964396275.1 uncultured archaeon
TATAGTCTCGAAGAAAATAACCTTGGTGATGAGAGCTTCAACCACATTTCATATTGGCATGAAGATATCAAGCAGTTCTGTGGAGATATCCCTATCGTTGTGTTTGCTAATAAAGTTGATTTAGTGGATGAATATAAACTTGATAAATCTAAAATTCAAGAAATAGTGAGTAAACGAAATTTCCTAGGCTATTCTATAACATCTGCTAAAACGGGTCATGGAGTTATTGATGCATTTAATGCCATTATTGATGAAATATATCATAAACATAAAGCTAAATCTGCAGAATAATATAAAAAGTTATATTAAAAAACTCTATAAACTTTTCTTTTAGTTCAAACTTCGCAAGAAGTTTCATAATAAAAACTATAAATGCAATAAGATCCTTATAATTATTAGGGAGGAATGAGGGCAGTCCACCCGGGAGAGTAATGAAACGAACCGAGCGGATAGTTCGACCGTTGAGCTCTCCATATTATATGAACCGTGGAGATCTTTAAAGCAATCAATCTTTCCCCTTTTTTTTTGGAAAACTCAATATTGAATCAAAACTGCTTTTAAAATAATTAAAAAAAAAGGAGAAATTTGGAATTTAGATATTAATAGCTAGTCACAGCAAGACAGCTTGATCTCATAAAATTACCGGCTTTTTCAGAAATAACTACTATACTGATATTATGAGTTCCAGCAGATAATATTTGAGAATGTTGTAGTGCTACTGGATAGTATTGATAAGTTGCATCCCCCTGATATGGTCCAGCACGAGTAAAAGGATTAGTTAATCGTACACCATCAATCCAAAAATAGAAAAATATATCAGCAAAAGTTACTGGATCAGGAAAGATTCTGGTACTTGTTGTAAATAACATATGAACTGTAGCAGGAGCATCCAGTCTAACGATTACATATAAATCAGGAACAGTTACATATTCTAAATATGGTGGGGTATAGATATCTTCTTTGTAGGCATACCAGAAATCTGTTTTTCCTTGGTCTATCCAAGTAATAAGCCCAAAAGCTAAACCACTAACTCCTAATATTAGTGCAATTACTCCTAAAATTGCTCCACTTTTTCCCATTAGCGTTTCAACAAATGATTTTTAATTGATTTAGGTTTTGAATTATAATTAAATTAAGTATTTATATAATTGGAGCTCTATAATAGACATTTTTATCAAATTCAATAATAGGTGTAATACACGTTAAAAATTTTTAGTAAATTGTTAAAGATTATAATATTTTTAATTATTAAGAGTCCAGAAGCAGCATAATTAGTTATAAACTCTAGAATTTTTTTAGGTAGGCGTTTAATTTATAACGAATTTTCGATTATTAATATTGTATAAACTTTAAATATAAAGTGTTTATTAAGAGTTGATAAAAATTCGCACATATGAACAATATGTTGAAGATTTAAAAAAGATGAAACCAAATGTTTGGATTGGCGATCAAAAGGTTGGAAGAGATGACCCCCGTATAAGAGGAGGAATGAGAATCATAAAAGAAACCCTTGATCATGTTAATGATCCTGAATGGGAAGATCTCTGTACAGCAACAAGCCATCTTACCGGTAAAAAAATTAATCGATTTACTCATATTCATCAAAGCAAGGATGATTTACTCAAAAAGCAGTTAATGACAAGACTTCTGTGTCATCGTGTGGGTGGCTGTATTCAACGTTGTATGGGTATCGATGCACTTAATGCAGTCTCAGTAATAACCTATGAAATGGATCAAGCTTTGGGAACGAATTATTACGAAAGATTTAAGAATTATATGTTAAAATTTCAGGAGAATGACTGGGTCGCAAGTTGTGCTCAAACCGATGCTAAAGGTGATCGTTTAAAAAGACCTCATGAACAAGAAGACCCAGATCAATATCTAAGAGTTATTGAAACAAGAGAAGATGGTATTGTTGTTAGAGGTTGTAAAATTAATATTACAAATACAGCATATGCTGATGAGATGATTGCTGTTCCAGTTCGTTATATGGGACCTGAAGATAAAGATTATGCTGTAGCTTTTGCATTACCAACTGATTGGGATGGTGTAAAATTACTTTGTAGACCTGCTAATTTTAGAAAGAGTAAAGTTTATGACGCTCCAGGAATAGAAGTAGGAGATGTTGAAACATTCATCGTTTTTGACGATGTTTTTGTACCAAATGAGCGAGTATTCTTAAATGGGAATGCAGATCCTAGACAAACTCCCTATGCTGGATTTTTAGCACTAATGTTTGCTCATTATCACAGGCATAGCTATACAGGTTGTAAACCAGCAGTATCAGAAGTAATTGGGAGTGCTGCTGCATTAGTAGCAGAGTATAATGGGATTGATAAGACTTCTCATGTAAGAGAAAAATTGTCCCATATAATAGGTACTGCTGAACTCGTGTTCGCTGCTGGAGAGTCAAGCGCAAAACATTCAGAAAAGGCACCTTCCGGTACTCAAGTACCTGATGAGATACTTACAAATGCAGGGAGAAGGCTGGCAGGAGAGATGATTTATGAAGAATATAAAATATTAGCAGATCTTTCTGGAGGAATAATTGCAACTTTACCATATGAAGAGACTTTTTATAATGAAGAGGTTGGTGAGTTGGCAATGAAATATTTAAAACGAAATCCTCGAGTTAAACCAGAAAACATGCTTAGATGTTTTAAGGGGATAGAGAATTTAGCAGTTTCTGATTTAGCAGGAGTGATGCAAGTAGCAGGATTACATGGAGGTGGCTCTCCCCAGATGGAAACTATTACGATGATGATGCGCTATGATTTAGAAAAATTGAAAGACATAGCAAAATATCTGTTTGGTATTAAGTCGAAACTAAAAAGATACGAAAGACCAACAGTGACCCCCAGAAAAATGCTAGAACGGTTTAGAGTTGCGTTAGCTATGCAAAAGAAAAGGAATGAATAATTTTACTTTTTAATTTTTTTATTTTATCTTATTTTTCTCACATTACACATAAAATAAATAATTGTGTTTCTGAGAGTGATTCAATATTAATTTCTGGTTGTTCAGTAATAAATCGATTTATCGGTATGCCCTTATCAAAAATTTCATTAAATTTATCATGAAATATTTGATAGATGTTTTTATTCCGGGAAATGTAAGTCCCTATTAAGATATTAGTGGGATCAAAGCTAGGCTGGAGAAGTTCATTGTCAGTTAGACTGAAATTACTAAATGCCTCATCAGTAACATGAATTTCTATTTTATTAAACTCTATATTATATGGTTCTACATGATTAGTGAAAAGGTTAAACTCTTTACTTATTAGAAGATCTTTAGCGACTTCAGAATTAAAGATAACCCGAACATTTACATTTTTAAGATTTTCCTTAATTCTATTCATTCCAACACTCATAGCATTCTTCATTTCTTCGGGAAGATTTTTAAAACGATCTTCTTGGATCATTTTATTTAATGGATTGTCATATCTAATCCCTATAGCAATTTTACATTCACTTTGAGCTAAGAAATGATGATATGATTCATCAAAATTTTTAACACTGTAGTTAATAAATTCAACGGGTTCTTGGACTATCTGCTCTTCCAGTTTGTATTTTCTAATAAATTCAGCAATAGCAGATTCACATTTATCTCTTTTTTCATTGAATTCATTTCTGAGGTCTTCAATTCTTTTTTGGATTAAATTTTGCCACAGATTTAGTACTGGAGTTGGTGCTAAATGTATTTTCATAGGTCTATCAAAAATTTGAACAAGACCTAACTCACTTAAGACAGAGCAGACTTTATAGCCTCTTTTTAATGAGAGACTAAAGTGGTCACATACATCTTTCAAATTATCTATTCTTTTGTTTAATAGAAGATAATGATAAATCCTTTCAATTCCTTTTTCTATAATGCCAATTGCATCAAACAGTTGATTGAGAGGTAAAAATTCAGTATCTTCCATTACATCACCTATTACCAGTTCGGTTTAATGTGAGTTCAGTAAGAACTTTAAACGCATCATCTACATTGGTATTATCTTTAGCTGACATTTCTGCAAAGCTGGCCATATCATTCTTTTCAGCAATTTGTATGCCATATTCTCTTTGAACTTGACGGTGGGTTTCTTCAAGATCTAATTTTGAACCAACAAGCATAATTGGGATAGATCCACCTTTTTGTCTAACAATAGTAATCCATTCTGAAATGTTATCTAATGTAGAAGGTCTAGTTATATCATATAGTAAAAAGGCAGCATTTGCTCCTAAACAATATGTTGGCAAGAGAAATCTAAATCTTTCTTCACCTCCAACATCCCATAATTGTAATTTTATTCGCTTATTATTTAATTCGATCGTTTTCACGTGAAAATCTACACCAATAGTTAATCTTTCACTGGGATTGAACACATTATAGCAATAGCGTTTTGTGAAAGAAGTTTTGCCTACAGATGCGTCACCTAGCAATAGAATCTTAAATGTATAATCATAACTCGCCATTTTCATTAAACCTTAAAGTAATTAGGTAAATTAATCAATTTTAGTATTTATATTATATACCTCTTATAATATTACTTTAATGAATTTCATTCTTTTTAAATATAGGTTGATTTTTATTTGTTTTGGTTTTAATAACATACATTTTCTGATTACTCATATCAAAGCTGATTCTTGCCCTTTTACGAATTAAAAGGTAATTTACGAAATGATTAAACTTAAAACTTCATAGGTTATTATTTATTAGGAGTTAAAAGTTGAAAGTATCAAATACCCGATCGAAGATATTAAATGAAAGAAGAAGATATAATTTTAGGACTGTTTTATGCTAATGAAGATAATTTAGTATTTGACAGGATCAAGTTTTCTGAGAAATTTAATGATATGAAAATTAACAACATAAAGATGCTTTCTTATAGATTTCTTGGTCCCGTCTTTTTAACAGCAGCTACGGGTCTTGGAAATAATTGGAAAATAGAATATATCGAAGCCTCACTTTCTTTACGTGATGCGAATATTGAGGAAGTAGATGTTCTTCAATCATTTTTTACTCTCAATTCTTCAATTGAAACTCAAGAAGGGACTACAAATCTCTTTGCATTGATTAGTACTCCATATACAGAAGATACTAAATTAATATATGATGAACTTTCGAAATACATTCATCCCAGTATTATTCAAGGTAAAATTGTAAATGAAGACCTATTAGGAGACCGATTTGATTTTAATAGATTCATAGACAGTGAATTAGAGCGAGGAATTAACTTCATTGAATATTCTCTAGGGGCTTCAAGGAAGTCATATTGGGAGGAAGAAGAGCAAAGATATTATTGTATTGGCTTAATTGAGAGAAAAATAGGTCAAGATCTAAGAACATCAAATCTCTACACATTTAATAAGGATGATCCCCAAAGAAAAGCATTTTTAGATTATATCCCATCTTATTACGTTATGGCAATTTTACCCGATTATTATGAACACCGGATAAGTGAAGCTTTAGAAGTTTATAACAAAAAAGGTGTTTATCCTAACATTAGAAGGATAGAATTAAACTATGGAGATAAGAAAGTAGTTTACTTAGAAGAATATTTTGTTGAAAATAAAATTTCAAAAAGCTATGGAGTTATCTTAGTTCAGCAATATAAAGAAACTGAACAAAACAAAAAGGTATCATATTATAAGAAAAATTTAAGACTTCTATTAGATGGAAATAGAGATCTTAAAGATAGTATTAATTTAATTAACCCACATCTTAAGTTTAAGCGATGGGGAGCAATTTCAAATGAAGATCTCGATAAAATAGGATTAATACTTGATAAACGTGATTAATTAAAATTGGAAGAGTAAAATTTTAAAATGGAAAAAGCAAGCGTTGATGAGATTTATAAGATTGAAAAGGATAATTTATTAAGATATTATGAAAGAATCCAAAATCAATTTAAAAATTTGGAACCAACTCAAATTATAGCAAAATTTTTAGAGAATCAATCTATTGGCTCAAATTATGATGAGGTCTATGAATCGTTGCTTTACTTTAAAGATATGATAATAGAAGAAAAAGAACTTTTAGATTTAGCTTTTGAATGGATTAGAGCTCAGAAAATACGATTGGAATATAAGAAATACTTAATTAGAGCTCAATATACACATAACTATTTAAGTTTAGCAGTTGATGATTGTATTTTCCAATTCTTTCTTGAATATGATAAATACATAAGAAAGATACTAAAAAAAGATATTAAAGAGCATAATTTTAGTGCTTTATACGAGATTTTTTTCAGTCCTTATGAATCTAAAAATCTTAATATTAAGGACATATTGGAAAGGCATATTGACAATGTTCCTACTCATTTTGATGGAATGGAAAAAATTAATACAAACATAATAATATTACGTTCTGGATTATCAAACATTATAGTAAAAGATTATGAGAACGTCCTGTTTGCCAGACGAGAGGAAAAAATCAAGAAAGAGCTTAAATTTAAGAGAACAATTACATTAAACCTTGAACCAGAAAGTACTTTTAAAGGATTATTAATAGAAAGAATGATTAAAACTTATTGTATCAGCAAG
>CAYNEU010000366.1:0-6143 GCA_964396275.1 uncultured archaeon
ACAGTTAGGATATTTTTATTTATTAACTATAAAAACTTGTTTTAGAAATTTTTGCTGTTTTTTTTCTGTGCTCGATTTATATCCAATTTTTTATGTAAATCATCGCACCGTTTATACCATAGAATTTCATATTCCTTTTGATCGACTATACGACTACCAAGGTCCGCAATAGAATATAAACCCTCGTCTTTACACCACTTTATACAAATTTCATACATTTCCCAATCTAATTCCTCATCCTCCCAGGTTACAGGTATTCTCGTGTAACCCTCTTGATAAGCTGCAAATGCCCTTGTATGACCATCAGTATAAAAAATAGTGTTTTTAATTTTCTTTACGGGTATTGGCTTTAAGGTTGCTATATCTTTAAGATTAAACTTTTCCTTTACTGTGGCAAGTTTCTGTTTGCTTATATATAATTGACTAGGTTGAATATTAATCAGTTCCATTTCAAGGAATTTTTTCTTCGAATTCATGCTTTAAGAGAAATTTTTTGCTATAAATAAATAATTTTTGGCTCAATTTTTTCGTAAGATATTTTGAGATATCCATAAGAATTAATATCAGTAAATCTTTTGTCGGTGGGCGTGCCTGGACTAATGTATAATTTTCCATCTCTCCCTACTTCATTAAAAGGTCGGTGGGCATGACCAAAAATGATGATATCATATTCTGATAAATCGAATCTTCTATTTATACGTTCAATAATATTGTGTGGTCCACCATCACCATGAGTTATAAAAATTTTATGTCCAAATAAATTTAATTCTATTTTTTCAGGCAATTCTTTCGATATTTTTGAGTCGTCCATATTCCCTACAATTCCAATAACTTTTTCCTGACCAAAAATATTTTGAAGTTTTTCATATACTTTATAGCTAGTAAAATCTCCCATATGAAATAAATAATCAATTTCTTTTTCCTTAAAATCATCTAATATATTTTGAGGGATATTCAGCCCTCTTGAGGGTATATGGGTGTCTCCAATAAGTCCAATTAATAATTCTTCTTTATTTGTCTTGATCAGTATTCTCAGCTTCTTTCAGTCTAATTTTAGTCACATTTATCGCAAAATTGATTACTTCATCAAGGTTTTTCCATTTTCCTTTATTTATCATTTCTTTGATCCAATAAAATAAATCTTGTTTAATTGCAACGGTAGTAAATACGGGCTTTAATAATTGTTCTTCTTCGGTTCCTGCTTTATTTAATAACCAAGAAATCATGTTAGTTACTAAATTAAAGTTATCAGCAGCAGTAATACCATATGATTTGTTTAAACTGGAAAAGATTGATAAATTACCTATCATGATTACTTTCCCTAAACCATAATGTGTGGCAGCAATGATGGGTAGGTGTTGTTCTGATTCATCCTTCCATCCTTCCCCCGTAAAGAATCTATGCCATGAAGTATTTTCAGATGAGAATGCAATACTGTTAACATCGATGTCATCATTTTCAATTGATTTATCAATTTCTAAAGTACAGCCATTTGAGTGAATAATTTGGGATATATCTCTTGTAATAAAGTGACTTTTAAAATCTTGTATTATAGGATGTGAATTTTTTTTTGAGAAAAATTTATTGTCAAACAATCGATCTGAATTAAATCTTATTCCAAAATTTTGAGTCAACTCAGACAAATTATTTTTGTTTTCATAATCACCACCTCCGTCATTTACTACAAGAATACTTCCACCATTCTCGACATACTTAACTAGGTCATTTATTTCGTCTGTATCCAAATTAGGACCTAAATTTGGGACCCCAATTATAAAAAGATCATATTTGTTTAGTTTCTCATACGTGATTCCGGCTTCTATTTTTCCTAATTTAAATCCAGAATCAAATAAATATTGAATAAAATCTGTAAGAGTGGTATTTTCAATAGTTAATTTATTATTATGCGAGTGATCAAATCCGATGGTAGTCATAATTAATATATCTAGATTTGTTTTCTAATTTATATTTATATTTATTACTACTATTTATTTTCAGATAAGTTTTTTAAAGTGATAAAAGCACTTCCAATTTGAATTCGAACTAACTTTTGGATAGGAATAACTTCATATTTAGTACCACTCAATAATTCATTAATTTTATCTTCAATCCATTGTTCATAATCATTTTTAATTTTAACAATTTCTTCTTTATTTTCGGGATGATTCGATATTGCTTCTTCACATAATCTTGTAATCATTGATAACATTAACAAACTTCGTATATACCTACGTGAGACATTTAAATCAAAAGCTTGAGCTATAGTTGCTTTTCCATCATACATTGACGAAGTTCTTATTTCATACATAGAAGAATCTATATTTGGACGTGTAATTTTAATATAATCTTCAACTGCGTTGTATATCCTCGTAGTTTTATCACAAAATTTCCTGATTTTATTAAAAATTCTCTTAGCATGTTTATAGTTGTTTTTATTGTATTCTAATGATTGGATAAGTACATCTCTTCTTTCGAATTCACTTATAGAATTATCTCCTATTGAATGATGAGTGAAATAAGGTAATTCACAAACTAGTGTAAAATTGTCTTCACAACCAATACTTTTAAGATAATCCCATGATGAAGTACCAGCTTTTACGAATTCCAGAGGATTCTCAATTCCCTTAGTTTCAAGGAAATCATAAAACTCTCGAATGCCTTCGTTCTGGAATATAGCATCATGCAATTTTTTTCTAAATGGTAATTCAGGTTCTCCTAGATGCAGAGGTAATCCTTCACTCTTGACAAATTCAGTGAGATCAGTAAAAAGATTTCCTACTTCACGAGTAACATAGAAATAAACCCCACAGAAATCCCAATTATGAAGGCTGTACATGAATTTCGGTTTTACCTCCTTTAATAAACGCATTAAAGCTTGGGTTTCTGGTAGTGGTGTTTCCCAATTGAGTTTTTTATACTTAATGGGAAACGTCCATTCAACTTGATCAGATTGTGAACATCTATAATAATATTTAGCGTATTTTACGGGATCAAATTCTCCTTTAAACCATCCTTCATTGAGTATAGCTCCGTCAATATCAATTGCTTTAATTAGGTACCATGTATAACCGGTTTCTTTCGTAAATTCAGGATTTTCTGCTAAAAAATGTGCTAAAAATTCCAAACTCATACTCCCAATAGGTTCATTGGGATGTGGAAATCCAAATAGAAGCGCATTTTCTTTTCCCTCTCCAATTTTTAGACAATAAATTGCTCTTCCTTTTTGTGATTTCCCAATTTCTTTTAATTCTACATTATCGAAGTTTTCTGCTAGCTTAATGCTAGAATCATCCAGTTCTGAAATTGTCATGAATTCTTCATATTTAGGGACTTGGTTTAATATTTCTGTAAGTTCCATTTAATTCGCCCAGATAGTTTAAACAAATATTGGTCTAACCATTTTTAATATATTTAATCAATTTTGTCAGTATTATAAAATTATCTTAAAATTGATTTATTATGATGAGTGAAAATAAAAACATAATAAATGAAAACTTGAAACTAAAAATTAACTATGGAAAGAATACAAAAAATCTTATCATTTTCTTTATTCTCAGTTTCGCCTTGATTATAATAACTATAGTTATTCAAATTGGGGTCAGAAATCTTACAGATAATTATTCAATTGACATGTCTTTTGCTATTTTAGCAATAACTACGCCCACTATTTCAGCCGTTATTATATCAGGTATGAATGATGGACTGCAAGGAATAAAAAATCTTTTTGCTGGATTTAGAATTTGGAGAGTAAATTTTCTTTGGTATTTTGCGGGACTATTATTTATAATTGCCCCTTTGATATTTGCTTTATTTTATCTTCTTTTTGGAGGTGAAGCACCAGGACCAGCACCAAATTATACATTAGCAATATTTCTTTTAGATTTATTCATATCTTTAATTAGTGGGCCTTTAAACGAAGAAGCTGGTTGGCGTGGATATGCGTTACCTAGATTACAATCAAAATTTTCTGCATTGACTTCAAGTGTTATTTTAGGAATATTGTGGGGCTTTTGGCATTTACCATTGTATCTGGTTGAAGTTAGATTACCATTTTATATCTTTATATTTCTAAATATAGTACTCTCAATCTTAATAACATGGGGATATAATAATACCAATGGAAGTCTAGTTATTGCTTTATTATTCCACTTTTGTTTTAATTTCGTTGGAACTTTTATAGCAGGAAAACTCGGATTATTACCAACTATGATGTTTTATTTAGCGGGTGGTATTTTAATAGGGATATATGTAATTATAGTAATTGTTTATTATGGGCCGAAAAGACTTTCTCGAAAACCAGAAAAAGACCTACCATTTGAAATATTACATGATTAATTTTTTCATCAATTTTTTAAACTAAAGATTTTTCTTCTTTTTTTTATCTTTAAATCAAGTGAATAAATATGTAAAGTATAATTTTAATAGATTACACAATATAGTCTATTTATGTTAAAAAAGAATTACAAAGAAGTTGAAGAAAAAGAAGCAATATTAGCTGATGGGACAAAAGTAGACGGGATATACATTAGGTGGTTAATTGATGAAAATTTAGGTGCTAAAAATTTCGCAATGAGACGAATTGAGGTTAAACCAGGGCAAAATGTTCCTCTTCATAACCATCCAGAAGATCATGAAATTTATGTGTTAACTGGAACTGGGAAATTTTATAATGATACAGGTAAAGTTGAGATTGCAAATGAAGGCGATTTTGTATACATTCCCCCTAATGAAAAACATGGAATAGATAATATAGGTAAAGATAGTCTAAGTTTTCTCTGTCTAATTCCCTATCTTAAATAAAATATTTAATTCTTTTAAGATTCTTGTTCACATTTTCCAATTGCTACAACGAAATCATTCTCATACAATTTGATAACTCTAACACCCTTGGCAGTCCTGTGTGTAATTCTTATTGAATCTACAGGTACTCTTATCATTTGTCCTTGTTCTGTTCCGATTAACAAATCCATAAGTTTGGCAATTTTTGTAGCAATAACTCTATCATCTTTCGATTTATCTAAAGTTATATTCTTGACCCCCTTAGCGCCTCTACCAGTTTTACGATATTCGCGAACGTATGTTCTCTGACCATATGCATTTTGTGTGAGGGTTAATATTATTTCATCATCTGACACAAGAAGGGTATCAATTACTTCATCATTTTCTCTTAATTCTGCTCCTTTAACACCCATAGAATTACGTCCTAATTCTCTCAATTCTGATTCATCAAATCTAACTGCATAACCTAATTTGGTAGCTATAAAAATATCTTGGAGTTCATTAGATAACCGTTTAACACTTATCAATTCATCATCTGGCCTAATTTTTTGAGCTCTTACACCAGTACTTTTAAATTTAGAAAATAGTTTTAAAGGAGTTTTTTTAATAATCCCATTCTTTGTCGTCATAATGAGCATTTCATTAGTATTGAAGTTATTAATTGGTATCATAGCTGATATATTTTCACCTGATTGCAAAGATAGAAAATTAATAATCGGTTTTCCTCGAGCAGTTCGTTTTTGCAATGGAATATCAAAAGATCTAATTGAATATACTCTTCCTTTTGAAGTAAATACTAAAATAGTATCATGAGTTGTACAAACAAATAAATCTGTAATAAAATCTTCTTCACGTATAGTCATTCCTTTTTTGCCGCGTCCACCACGTCTTTGAGCTTGGTATTCTTCTAACGAGATTCTTTTGATGTATTGGTTTTTTGTAAAAATAACAATAGTGGTTTCTTTTTTGATTAAATCTATCTTTTCGATTTCTTTTATTTCTTGATGCTCTACTATTTTAATTTCGGTTTTTCTTGCATCTCCGTATTTTTTAATTAACTCATTTAAATCATTTTTAATTATATTCAAACGGAGTTTCTTTTGTTTCAGAATTTTATTATATTTATTAATATCAGATTGTAAAGAATTTTGTTCATCCACTAACTTTTGTTGCTCTAAATTTGTTAATCGAGACAGAGGCATACTTAAAATGGCTTGAACTTGAATATCACTTAGCTTATAAGTATCTTTTAGCTTGGATTTTGCTTCATTTGTATCTTTAGAATTTTTAATTAAATTGACTACATTGTCAATATCATTTAAAGCGATCAGTAAACCCTCAACCCTGTGAAGTCTTTCTTCAGC
>CAYNEU010000367.1:0-4743 GCA_964396275.1 uncultured archaeon
GCTTTACAAGCGTTGTTTTACCCCCTCCGTGGCCTCCAATCAATAGCATAGCGGAATTGGGAACTATAGCATTAAGTATACACAATGATAGTATTTCAGGCAACAATTTTATCTGTACTTTTTTACTCTTTTCTGACAGAAATTTAATGCTTAAATCTTTATAATGAACAAAAAGTTGATTAGCTTGTGTTAAATTGATGATTTTCCAAACCTTTTTTCTGAGTTGGTCTTCTTCCACTATTTTTGTCGACATATGGACTATTCTGTTAAGATATTCAATATTAAATAAAAATCAGTTTGATTATTTAATTTTATCCATTTAAAATATATTATTTCCTTGATTAGGAGCAAAATTGCTAATATTTCTTAAATTTCCGAATGTTATAAGTTTAGAAGTTCCTCTAAACTTTCTATTATAAAATCTGGTTTAATGTCCCTTTGATTATAATGCCTTTTAGGAGCATTTACGTCTCTTCTTATTAAACATGCATATATTTTAGCTTTTTTAGCGGCAATTACATCGAACATTGAATCTCCTATTAAAATAGCTTTTGATTCTTTTGAATCATAATTAAATTTCTTCAATATTGTAAGAACTCCTTTTGGAGAAGGTTTAGCTAGTATTTGATCGTTATTATAATTACCCAAACTAAACGTTTCATGAAAATAATGGCTAATATTGAACTTTTCTAAAACATACTCAACAATATAATGCGCAGCATTTGAAATGATTGCGAGCTTTTTATTATCTTTATGGTTGTAAATCTTCTTTAATACAGTCTTAACATCTCTATACAAAAGAACTTTATTTTCTTCAATAAGATTTTTCCTTTTTTCAAAATCTATCTCATCATAAACTTTCCAAAAATCCTGAGGATTTTTAACTTCCCATTCTTGTAACACATTAAAGAATTTTTCTTCAGAATGCCAAAGTTTATATCTTTCATTCCTATTTTGAGGATAATTCGCCTTTAACCTTTTTAAAGTTTCTACCAAAATTTGATCCGCATAAGCCCCGATATTACCAAGATGGAGCAAAGTACCATCTAAATCAAACAAGTAAAAATTAAATCTCATGGTACAAATAAAAGAATTAAAATAATTTTAAAGAAGTATGTAATAAAAAATGTTATATCAGATTTATAATATTTAGAATGATCTATCTATTTATAAGAATATAATTTTAAAATATATATAGAAGTTAGAATTTATTCCTCGGTTGTCTAGAGATGAATGAAAAAGAATTACTTGGAAAAAGGAAAGAATTTTTTAAAAAATTAAAAAACTACTTTTTTCCCGAAAGTAAGTATAAAATCATTTCAAAATCACAAGAATTAAATAATGCAGAAGAATTAATGAACGCAGGAAAGTATGATGAAGTTCTATCAATATTGAATAATTTGGAGGAATTGAGTTTAACACCTTCCGATCAACTAACTCTTCATATTCTTAAAAGTTGTCTTTTAAATAAAATGGGGAATTATAAAGAAGGATTTAAAATTGCTGAGCAAGCTTATCAAGAAAGTCAGAGTGTGAAAGATTCACTTCTTTCAATTGACGCTCTTGCAAATATGACTTATGCCATAATGTGGTTAGGGAATTTAGAAAAAGCTTCAGATTTAATTTCGAAAAGCGAAAATCTAATTAAGCCTTTTAGAAAAAAAAAAAGTATTGACGTTGAACAAAGAGAAGCTTCGTTAAATTTTGTTAAATCAGGAGTTTGCTATTTTCAAGGCGATTCAGCTCAGGGATTAGAATATGCAAAACAGAGTCTAGAAATCCGTGAAAAATTTGGAAGGAAACATGAAATTGTTGAATCTCTTTTTCTTATTGGAGCTCATTATGCCTTCTTAAAAATCGACTTAGATCAGGCTCTTATATACGCTCAACGCTGTCAAACGCTGGCGGAGGAAATCAACTCCCAGCAAATCATTTCATTTAATCTCATGAATCTTGGGATTATATATTATCTAAAAGGTGAATATAAGAAATCACAAATATATAATAAACAAGCCTTATTGATTTTTGAAAAATTTGATAGTAAACAATTGATTGTTCCAATTCTCATTAATATTTCTAATAATTACTTTTATCTAGGTGATTTGGATCGAGCCTTTAAATATTTAGAACGATCCTCTAAGGTAGCAAGGGAAATTGAAAACTTATTTATTTTAAGTGGGATCATTTGTAATAAAATAGAATTATTTGTTTTAAAGGGCGATTTGGAACAGGCTCAGAGAGATTTGGAACAATTGGAAGAATTAAATGAACAGTCCGATAATAAATTGATTAATCAAAAATATCTCTTTTCTAAAGCCATAGTTTTAAAAGCAAGCTCAAGGATTCATAATCGGGCAAGAGCAGAAGAATTATTAAAACAAATCATTCACAGCGAAATGTTAGCAAGTGATGTTTACATAAACGCTTTGTTAAATCTTTGTGAATTACTATTAGATGAATTGAGGATTACTAATTCTATCGAGGTACTTAATGAGATAAATACTCTTTTAACTCAATTATTAGAGATTACTAGAGAGTCAAACTCATACTGGGTTCTAGCTGAAACTTACACATTGCAAGCCAAGTTAGCATTATTGACCTTAGATCTTAAAGGGGCTAGACGATTACTTTCTCAAGCGCAACAAATAGCTGAAAAACAGGGTATGCATCATCTTGCTTTGAAAATTTCAATTGAGCATGATAATTTACTAAAAGAATTAGGTAAATGGGAAAATATAAAAGAACAAAAGACATCTTTAAGTGAACGCATGGAATTGGCACAAATAGATGCCCAGATGAAAAGTATGCTCTGGGATCGTGATTTAAGTTCTATGGAACATACTGAAGAAGACCCCGTCTTAATGTTAATCTTAGCTGAAGGTGGAGTACCAGCATTCTCTTATATATTTTCTAAGGAGTGGTCGCATGAAGATGATTTAGTTGGAGGTTTTCTTTCTGCCCTTGATTCTTTTAGTGGTGAATTGTTCTCAGAAGGTCTAGATCGCGCAAAATTTGGTCAACACACAGTACTTATGAAACCTTTTACTTCCTTTTCACTTTGTTATTTATTCAAAGGTCAAACCTATTTAGCACAGAAAAAATTACAAAATTTTATTGAAAATATACAAAATAAGGAAAATATATTAAATATATTTGAGAGATTTTATAAAACACATCAAACAATAAAATTGGATGATTATCCCCCTTTAAAAACGGTTTTTAATGAGATCTTTATCCATAAAAGACTGTAAAGGATTTAAAACTCCTAAAAATACCCAATATGTCCTAAATCTTTTCCATTCTCATCTAAAGCATATACGATACCCATTGATAAAGGTTCTTCCTTTTCGTCTTTAGTTGATTTTGCTACATATTTCAATGTATCAAGTTTAAGTATGAAATTACGATTGCATTTCTTACATTTTATATAGATCTTCTTGGTTATTTTCTTATCATCTTCTTGTATTTCTTTCTTAAAAGGCTCTAAGAGGTTTAAATCTCGATTATCACAATCATGCAAAAAACATTGGTCTAAAGAAATTTTTTCCATTCCACGCCGTGCTAGCGCGATAAAAGCATAACTTGGGATTTCTGCTCTTAAATCTTCTTTATCTACCATATTTAAAATAAAAAATAGATATAACTTAATTCTAATTATTTTTTTTTAAAAGTAAACATTAGAAGGTTCTAGGAGATTCGGATAATAAGGACGTAGAAAATTCCTCACCGAAAAACACAGATGGCATTTGTCTGCATATCCGTGCTCAGGTTTATATCCTTTTTCAATCGCAATTTCAAGAAGGTTTTGAGGTCCACCCTTTGCTACCACTTTACTTATTATTGGATGTTTTCGATAGTTAAATTCGTTTATTATTTCAGATAATGATTTTTCTTTTGCATTCCCAATACAAATCCCTTGACATAATTGATGAAAAACCCATCCATTAGGATCGATCATAAACATTGGGACTTTAAAAATAAGACATCTCTCTGAGGGTATTGTATCCATTGAGTAATAATTTGTAAGATTTTTTAGAGCTCGACCTTTCACCTGTATCTCACTATTTATTACCTGACAAAACTCAAACTCTTTGGAAATTACTTCAGTAAGTTTTTTATTTTGTTCATTGAAAATATTCTTTGTATTTTCAGGCCCAAGATTTTGAGTTATTGAATATATAGTTTCAATTCCAGCATCATGTGTAGCTTTTATTGCTTGTTTTACAACATCGAATGGAACAAATTCTTGATGAAACGTGTCAACACTAAAACCGATAGTATTTAAACCTGCTTCTTTTAACTTTAGTGCATAATTTTTGGCAATTGAGTCATTTTTTTCCCAAAATCCATTAGTGGGTAATCCTATCTTTGATATTCCATACTTTTTTACTTCTTTAATAAGGCTAATTAGTAAATCAAAATGAAGTAGAGGTTCTCCTCCAAAAAAACCAACTTCATCAACAATGTAATTACCAGTAACATCTACCAAATATTTTCTTACATCATCTAATTCCATTAAAGCATTATCTTGATTTGGAGAACCGGGAATGGCACAATGCTTACACTCATTAGTACATTTATAAGATATAAGAAACGTAAGAAAAGTTATTCTTTTTTTATTTTGTTCAGTACTCATCTTTATATTAACTCGTTTTTAATCATCATTTTACAATTTTTTAAAATTTTACTGGTAGAGATTATTCTTCTTTTTCATCCATTTCCTTTCTAATTTTTAAAATGGTA
>CAYNEU010000368.1:0-9722 GCA_964396275.1 uncultured archaeon
TTTTTGAAATTTTTTCTAAATGATTCTTATTTTCTTGTAAATTTATCTCTATTTCTTTCCTTTTTGAAATATCTCTTAATCTAACAATTAATTTTTGTTGATTTTCCTCATCATAAAATATTATAGAAATAAACTCCACCCATGTAAGCGTCCCATTCTTTTTAATTACCTTGACATCTTGTCTATTTTTATTCTGATGGATTATTCCTAATAATTCTGTTTTTGGCGATTTATCGCCAAAATCAACTAGATTCAAGAGAGATTTGCCCAGCAATGTACCATCTGAATATCCCAATTGTTCCAAAAGTTTACATTCATGAATATATTCGATTTTAAAAGAATTATCTAGTGAAACAATAATAATTAAGTCCTCTATTGTTTCTAAAATAAATGGAAAGATATCCTTAAAATTAGTATATTTATTTTTTTTATCAGAAATCATATAAAGAGCACCAATATCATAGAAAATTTTGATAATTATTCATTAAAATTATCTAATAGTAACCATAGACTCTTAGTAAAAGAGGTTTTATTTATATCTTAGTTTATATTAGCATTTTCGTAATAGTTATACACACAAAAAGATTGTAAATTACTTTATAAAAGAAACTTCTTCAAAATCTTATCATTTTCTATTTCAATGATCATTTCTTCTGTTAAATTGTTATAATCCATTCCATAAATTACATGACCTTTTAATTGATTGAAATCAGAATATCGTAAAGTCAAGGATGCGGCAAATTTTAATGAATCTTTATTATAATCTTCTTGTACAATTGTAATTGGTCCGGGAACTCCTTTAGCTTCAAGTATTAAATCATTTGGTTTTTTGAGAGTAAGTAGTTTATTATTTTCGGATTTATTTCTTCCTACTATAATTTTTGTATTTTTATATCGGAAATGACGTCCTATTTTTAAAATATTTATATCTTCAATTTTTGGCGTCTTATGAAATTTGAGATAATCCTTCATACGATTTGCAAAATTCTCATCTGTTAACAGACATCCTCCACAAGCATAATAATTATCTAATAATCCACGGGTTCTAGCAATCTCCATTTGGATTTTCCTACTCCTTCCTTTTATTCCTAATAATTGTTTACGATCAATCAATCCTTGCTCTTCATAAATAGTGGGTTTTAACTGAAGAGCAGATAAGGGTCTTAAAAGTTTACCTTCCAAACCCGCTTCTTTTTCAACAATCATTAACGCTCTCTTATGTTGGGATTTTGGTCTCTGATTTAGAACTTCTCCAGTGAATATTATATCTGCTTCAATCTCTTTCATAAATTCTTTTGCTTTCTTTAATATGTATATCCTACAATCAATACAAGGATTAAGATGCTTTCCATATCCAAATTTAGGATTCTGGATTATTTCTAAAAAGTCGTCTTTCAATGGTAAATAATGCAATTCAATTCCGATTTTTTCTTGAAATAAATCTAAGCTACATCCTGTTTGACTAGAGTTTTTATCATATTGACAAAAAGGAGACGTAAAGTTTAAACCAATTACTTTTATCCCTTGCAATTGTAGTAAAAGACAAGCAGTTAAGCTATCTAGTCCTCCAGAAACTAACCCGAGGCTAATTATTTGATCTTTTTTTTCAATTTTCTCATCTTTCATAGTATCAAGCAAAGAAGAATCTAACCAAGAATTATTAAAATTCTAAACAATATATTTTTTTCTTTAATTTATTATAATTCTCGGTGTTGAATCAAGTTATTCAATATTATTCTTTAATCATAGCCCAATTATTTAAATTAATACTTGGTATATCATATTCCTTGAGGATTTTAAAGCCAAAACGTTTATAGGACGTAAATTTTTCTTCATTATTAGTTAGTACTTGATTAAATGGTCATATGACTCTGAATGAATAGTATATGTTCACTTGGAAATTGTATATCAACATTTTATTCTGAACATTTATATTTATGTCTAAGTTTGCATTTATATAATAGCAGAATAACAACATTATTTTTCATAGGTAAATGTCCTTGTCAAAGATATTAATAACTGGTGCAAATGGTTTTATTGGTGCGAATATTGTACGCGCTGCTTTAGCAAAGGGTTATGAAGTTAAAGCTTTTGTGCGGCGAACTTCTAATCTTCAAACGATTCAAGATTTACCTATTGATTTTGCTTATGGAGATTTAAGAGAAATTGAATCAATCCATAAAGCATTAGATGACTGTAATTATATTATACATAACGGTGCGATATATTTATTCTTGGCAAAATGGTTTTGGGTAGATCCTACAAAGATTAAAGTTATGTACGATGTAAACGTTAGAGCTACTGATAAATTACTGAAGTTAGCGAAAGACATTGGTATAAAAAAAGTGGTTTATACTAGTTCTGAAAGTGCAATTGGGATGCCATCAGAAGGTTCAATTGGTGATGAAAAATTATTCGCAACAAAGGAAGAATTACCCGGGCACTATAAGAGATCTAAGTATTTAGGGGAATTAGTGGCTTTAAAATGGAATAAAAAAGGATTACCTATTTGCACAATATTACCTACAACTCCTATGGGACCTTATGATATCAAGCCAACACCTACAGGAAGAATAGTGATGGATTTCATGAATGGAAAGATGCCAGGATTTACCGATACTACTTTGAATGTTGTGCACGTTAAGGATGTTGCTATGGCTCACGTCTTGGCTATAGAAAATGGAAGATCAGGGGAAAGATATATTGCAGGGAATAAAAACTTGACCTTCAGAGATCTTTTGCGTTTGATTGCAGATGTTGCGGATATGAAAGCCCCTAATTTTGCGGTTCCCATGGTATTAGCAAAAGCTTTTGCATTTTTAGATGAATTTATCTCATGTAAGATAAAACATTCGGATCCAAAAACGCCTATAGAAAGTGTTGCTTCCGCGATGTATAGAGCTTTTAATTGTACTAAAGCTTGGACTGAATTAAAAATGCCAAAAACAAATATACGTGTCGCTATTAGGGATCAAATTGATTGGTTCTATGAAAATGGTTATACAAAAAGAAAATGAAAACTAATAAATAGCTTGATTGACTAATTCTAAAAGTTCAATAACTTTAATTTTCGAATTAACTTCCTTTGCTGCATCTAAAAGATTATTTAGGCAGAATGGGCAAGTAGTAGTTAATATATCTGCACCTGTTTCTTCAGCTTCTCTAATCCTATCAACAGCTATTTCAATAGCTAAATCTGGGAATCCTGATTTTAACCCTCCGCCTGCTCCGCAACAATATGAATACTTACGATTACGTCTCATCTCAATAAATTCATCTTGTTTTATAGCATTTATAACATTTCTCGGAGCATCATAAATACCAGAATGTCTACCTAAATGACATGGGTCATGATAGGTAATTTTTCCTTCAATCTTGTTTGATATTTTAATTTTCCCCTGATTAATCAATTGATCAACTAATTCAATTGCATGAAGAACCTTAAAATCCCAATCCTCGACATATTTTGGATAATCATGTTTAAGCGTTTTATAGCAACCCGCACAAGTAACTACTATTTTCTCTATACCTGCATTTTTAAAAACATCCGTATTGTGCTCTACTAATTCTTTAAAAAGATTTTCTGCTCCTGATCGTAAATTGATAGAACCACAACACCATTCATCTGCAGTTATGGATAACTGAATGCCTGCTTTGTTAGCAATTTCAAGAAATGATTTTGATATGTCATTTAATCGATAAGCGGAAGTACAACCTATAAAAAATAATGCATCTCCACCCTTAGGCAGAAACTTAAAATCCTTGGGGATCCAGATTAGTCGATCACTGTGATTTTCAAAATAGGGGTTATGTTCTTTTGCTTCATGAGCGAAAATCTCTTTATGTCTACCTAAAGGAGCTATTCCAATATCTACTAAATCTGCTCTTAGTGCTTCCCAAATTTCCATATGATCATTGATACTTTCTCTTGCTGGATTACTCATGCAAGGATTCTCTGGATTATTACAAACTTCCCTACATGCTCCACATAGAGTACATTGATAAATAACTTCCGCAAGCCCTTCACTTGGTTCTATTTTTCCATCAAGCAATGCCCTTGCTATAGTAAATCTCCCTCTCGCGAAAAAAGCCTCAAAACCAGGACCATGATCCCTCATCGGACATGTGATCTCGAGCAAAGGATTGCTATATGGTCCTTTTAGAGCTCCTCGGCAATCCCCAATTGCAACACATGAGAGTATTCTTTCTTTTAAATCCTCGAGTTTCTTTAATTTTTCAGTCATTTTTTATTGTTCCTTCTCAGCTCTAAATTTAATTATAAAATTAAATGTTTTATTATTGGTTTTTATTACCTACAATCTAAATTTTCCAGGGCTAATAATATTATTTGGATCAACTACCTTTTTTACTTTCTTTAAGAAGTTATAAAACTTTTCATCATATATTCTTGAATCTATTAAAACTTGTGATCCAATTTGCCCACACATGTAAATTACTCCACCAGCTTTCAGTAATAGCTCAAATTGTTCTTTCCATAGCCTAATGACATCTTCCTTCAAATCTTCATCTGATGTGGCAGTTAACCCACTTCCAATATAACAGCTATTATGATTTAACATGACTATATGACTTGTCCCTGCCTCAGCTTCTGCATCTAAGAGTTCTTCATACTTTTTTTCTTCCCATTCATCTAATTTGTATAATATTTCTGGAAAACGTGATACTGGCACGATTACTTCTGTAGTACAGGCAAAATAATCTGGACCACATATAGAGAATAAAGGATGATAGACTTGCCAATGACCTTGCTCACCATAATACCAATCTGTAATGTTTCCCTCATTAGACCTCGGACCTAATTCTCTTGTTGAATATTTCTCTGCAATGCTCTCCAAGATTTCTGAATTCCTTTCCAAGACTTTTTCATCAAAAGCTTCAGTTACATAGAAAATTACCCCTCCTTTTATATCTCCCCATGTCTCAATTAATTTATCAGTTGTAATTCCCATTACTGCAGGGGGTGGTGTAAAAAAGAAATCATAAATTCCTAATTCTCGAGACCAACCTTTTTTTTTCATTTCTAACACAATTTTCTGTGTGTTTTCATAAGTTTGTTCCTTGATATAAAATGTTTTACCTGAAAAATATGGTGGTTTTGGATATATTTTCATTGTTGCCGTTGTTTTTATCCCCATTGTGCCATTGTCTCCAAGAAATATACCCATTAAATCTGGTCCTAATGCAAGTCGAACAAATGGTTTCTCAACATACCGATTCTCCTGAGAACCAAGTCTAATTACTTCACCCGTACCTAATACAACTTCTAATCCAATACAATTTTCACTACATTTTCCATATTTAGCACATCCACCTCCACCTCCAGAATGATGAGACAAACCTCCTCCAATCGAAGCATTAAGACCAGAACCAGGACCCATATTCCCCGTATAAAAACCTTTATCAAAAAGAACTGCATTTAGCCTGGACCAATTAATTCCACATTGCACGGTTACAATATGATTTTCTTCATCAATATCTATAATCTTATCCATTCTGGTTAAATCAATAAGTAGAGTATCTTTACTAATGGGTTTGCTCCCTCCCATTAAGCCACACCCACCTCCTCTTGGCACGATTGGTGTTTTATATTTGTTTGCAGTCTTAATAATTTCTGCTACCTGCTCAGTTGATTCAGGGCGAATTGTTATTTGGGGTATAATCTCAGGTAAACAAGGATCTAATCCTCTTGAATATGCTACACAAATATAATCTTTATCAGAACAGTATTTATTCCCTACAATTTTTACTAACTCATCATATAAACCCATGATTTAATACAATCAAGACATAGTTTTTATATTTATTTATTCATCAATGGTTTTAATTAAATCTATGCAGATCTTATAAACATTAGCTAAATTTTTGAAATCTAAATTTTCAATTACGTCATTTCTAGTATGATAATATAATTCTTTAGATGATTGTGGCACAGAACTCAGTGATACAGCCGATATCTGTTTTCTAGCAAAACTTAATGAATCTGTATAAGCCATAATTGAACTTATTTTAGTTTTTATATTTAGATTTTTAGCTACTTTATTTATCAAATCTATTAAATTATAATCCATTCTTGCCAATCCAAGAATTTCTGATTTATGGATTAGAACAGGTGAATTTTTATACCCAACCATATCCAAGTTAATTACTTTTGCTTTCTTGATTGCATTATAATATTTTTTCACAAAAAATTTACTACCTTTTGAGCCAATTTCTTCACATCCATATGCAATAATCCACACTTCTGTGTTCCTTGGTTTATTCTCTGAAAGACTATAATATCGTGCAATCTCATAGCATACAGCCATTCCTGATAAATTATCATTAGCCCCCATGACTGGATGGTTTGATATTATAAAAAAGAATTGTATTAATGCAATTGGAATTGATCCTATAAAAATTAAATAAAAAATTAATTCAAAATAGAAAAATTCAGCTTCTAATTTAAAGAAGTTAACAATAATCTTCATAGGTAAGATAATTAATAGCATTACATTTAATATTAGATTTATAGATATAATGATTATAAATCCATATCTGATTTTTCTAATAAGGGGAAACTCCCAATTAGAATCTAGATGACTCCCAACTATTATTAAATTTTTAGCTTGATTTTTTGATTCTATTTTAGAGATTACATTTTGAGAATGTTTCTTAGGAAAAAAAAGATCAATTACTTCTTTTACAAAATACATCTCTCCAATCAAAATTAAACAAGATAAAATACTTATTATTAAACTTAACAACGGGTAAATCCAATAAAATATTACAGATAGGATAAAAAGGATCATAGGTACTCGGAATGAGGCTTTATAAGCTCCTGGATGAACTATGAACCTTTCGTTTTCTACATTATATCCTAATGCCTTAAGCTTATTGTAAAATAATTTGGCTGCCTTGGCTTCATTATTACTACATGGTGGTCTAGGTCCAATCTTTTCACAAAATTCAAGTATAAAATCTTTCATCTCGACTAAAAATAGTTCATCTAAATCCATTTTCTTGAACTCCAACTTAGTATTTTTTAAGGAACACTAAAAGATAAATAAGTAGTGATAAAAAATGGTTTCTTAACGTGAAAATAATTTAATATCTTCTTTTAATTCTTTAATCATCATTATGTAATTGACTTATTTATGTAAAGTAATAACGATAACATTAATAAAAGTTGACTTAAAATTGATTTTAACTAAGTTTATATCCTTATTTACTTATTTTATTAACTCTATAATAAGAATTAAAGATTTTGCCATCTAATAAATTTCTTTTTCAAGATTACATAATTTAAAAAACTTTAATAATTAAAAAGCGTGGATTAATTAGGTTTATTTCGAATAATAGGTTAACTGTTTTATAATATTATGCCTCTTTTTTACTTATAAACCAAAAATTTTTAGATTTATTAAAATTATTTACAAAGAGTGATTTAAAGAATTAATTTAGAATAATAATATTAATAAAAATATTCAAATAAAAAAAAGTACGCCAGTGTATCCGAGTAGTTAAGGAGGCGGCCTATAGAGTTTAAAACTGTCTCTAGCCGAAGCAGAGCCGTTGCTTTTCAGCATCGTGGGTGCGAATCCCACCGCTGGCTCCATTTTTTACTCTTAATTTTAAATATAATTATAAAAACTTGAGATAAAAATTGCTTGAATTTTCAAAATAATTCTAAATCTAACTTTTAATTATGGTAAAGTGCAATTGGATATCCAATATTTGAATATGTAAGAAAAATTATCCGGGTTTATAAAAAGAGAATAAAATAAAAATCAAATTCTTTTTTACGTAGAGAAAGTATTAAAATATTAAAATAAAGATTGGAAAATCTTTAGTTACCGTTCACAATTTTCATATTTGGAGTATAATACTCGCCAATTGCGTAGTTATTGAAGTTTATACTATAATGGTTTCGCCAATGTGCTTTAACATCTTCCAACATTGCTTCCATAACACTTTCTTTAACTTTTCCTTCTGCGCATATAGTTTTCCCTATAGGAGCTGCTACAATCTCTCCATCCTTTACAACAATTTGACCGTCTTTTATTGTATAGGCTGCTAAAGTAAAAGCTTTTTCTATCGCATGTCCATCTAGTTTTTTCGGATCTAAATTATATATTGCAACATCACCAATCGCTCCTGTGCCTAAATGACCTCGATCACCCATTCCAAGGCATTTTGCGGTGCCCGCTCGTGTAATTGTACATATTTCACCTAATGTTAATTCACGATCAATATCTCCTAATTGAGATTTCGTATTCGCTTTTGGAGAACATTGATTTAACAATATATCATCTCTAGATTTCTTATCCATAAGCCATTTAACAATCTGTGGATAACTCGTAAATGGTCCACCATTGGGGTGGTCGGTCGTCATAAATACTTGCCAAGGATTCTTAATAAGGAGCATAAGTTCTAATCCGACTGCCCATTGTATTGCATTCACAGCAACTTTAGGATCAAATAAATAAGGAACTATACCGGAGCCGGATTCCCCTTCTACTTGCCCATTTATCCATTTAATTCCCGGTTTAGATCCCCAAGCTGAAGTGCCGCCGATATGATGAAGAGCAAATTCCCAAGGCCCGTCTGCAGTCATTGTTGTAGTTGCAGCTTTCCCAAAAATGACTTGACCAGCATCAGTAGTGATATGATCGTGTGAATTTAAATATTCAGCTATATCAGCAGCACCAGATTCGAAATCACCCCAGTTAGTACCTCCATATGCATTAAATTGGCAGTGTGTGAGATGGAAAGCGGATTTTCTTCCCTGTTTTGGTTTAATTTTTTCAACAGTCTTAAAAGTTTCAAGTGTATGTTCTTTATTTCCAGGATGTCCTAAATTATTAGCATGGACGTGGATAGTATGAGGTAACTTTAATATTTCATTTACTTTTGATAAACTTTCTAAAATTTCTCTAGGTGATACTTCAAAATGAAAAACATGATCATCCAAAGAATTAACGTTTTTACCCCAAGCCCAATTTTCGACTCCTCCAGGATTTACTATTTTCACGGCATATCCTTTGACTACCTTTAAGATCCAAGCAATATAGGCAGCTAATTTTTCATAATTTTTTTGTTTAACATATTCCATTACAAACCAATTATTTCCGAAAAGTGGAAAAGCAGCTTTATCTATAATAGGTGTAACCATAAACTCTTCATGAGTATGTCTTGCTTTAAGCAATGGCATTGCGGGTTCAACAACAGTAGTATATCCTAACCGAGCATAACGATATCCTGTTGCCCATGTTGATGGTACTGACCAACCGGTTCCACTTCGAGTCAATTTAGTTCTTTTTTCATTGCATTCTTCAAGTTTATCATCAGGCCGAAATGAACGCCCAGCATTCACTTTAGTTCCTGCAATATGAGCATGTATATCGACCCCTCCTGGCATTACAATCATTCCAGAAGCGTCAATAACTTTTGCATCCCCATTAACTTTCTCTACGACAATCCCATCCTTAATATGGATCTCTTTCTTTTCCCCGTCAATATTATTTAATAGATCGTATATTAACCCGTTTTTAATTATTAAATCCTTCATTTTAGTTCTCCTAAGTTAGCTCTACAAGCTTGATACTTTTTTGTAATATTAATCATTTTGAACTGATCCAATAATTTAAAGAATCAATTATTTTTATAAAGATTTATTATAAATTTTAAGCATATCACTGTAATACTTTTCAAAATGAAAACTG
>CAYNEU010000369.1:0-5299 GCA_964396275.1 uncultured archaeon
TTTTCTATTTTTTTTGTTAACACAGTTTTCTATTTTAATTAAGTCTAAATTTCTAATTTTTGGATTTCTTAATTCAAGAATAAAAGGTCTTCCTGAGCCTAACATTCTTACATCTATATCTTCTCTTCCCGCTCCATGGAATTTTGAATCGTTTGCTATTGAAGCAATAACAAATTCTGGGCTTATCAGATCTTCAACAGTAGTAAGGTATTGCTTTCCAGTATAATTACATAATTCGCAACCCTTTCCCATACATCTTTTACATAACCAGTGAGTCTGAGGAATTCCTCTTATCGATTTATTATATCTCCCATAAACATAAATTGATTTTAATATTATTTCAATATTAAAATTGTCAAAATCAAAAGATATTATTAATAATACGTCAGGATGGTTAAATTCAGGAGGTTTATTGAGAATTTTCATAAGTTCTTTTCCTACTACCCGATTGAAATGACTTTTAAAGGATTCAGCCTCTAAAAGATTAAATTCTGCTTTAAATTTATCTTCTTGATTAATAATCTGAGCTTTGGGACTTGAACCAATTAAAAAGTTATTGAATTCGATTTCTTCAAGTATTTGTGTTGATTTTTTTATATATTTGTGAAAATCTGAAAAAATATTATGACATAAATAGCAGACTTGGTTTGAATCATTCTTCACAAAATTTAATCCTTCATCAGATAAAACTTTTTGACTGGGATAATAATGAGCATTTTCAGCTAATAATTTCAAATTAGTGATAGATTTTTTTTGGAGAACATTGTCTCCAGACAGATAATCACTATGATTTTCCATTGTTAACGAAAGTAATAAAGAATTTCCTCTTTCATAGTTTGTTGTATATGATCCTAAAAGAGAAAACATTCTACCAAGGCAGTGAATGCATATATAGTATTTCTGATAGATTTCTAGTACTTTGTCAAAAATCATGCTTACATAAATTAAGTAAATGATTATTTATTGCTTTTATCAAGAAAAGAAAGAGTAGTAAAAAAATTTTAAAATAAAAATTTATTTTTTTATATATTCTAATAAATTTGCTTTTAATAAAACAAGAGTTTTTGTTTTATATTCATTTTTAATTAAAAACTTAAGTGTTACCTATGGCTAAAAAGAAGAGGAATGTGGGCTTTGTGAAGTGGTTTGACGCAAAGAAAGGTTTTGGTTTCATCAGTGTCGCTGATCAAGATGATATTTTTGTTCATTTTTCAAATATAGTTATGGATGGATTTAGAAAACTTGATATGGGGGACGAGGTGGAATTTGAGTTAAAAGATTCTAATGAAGGAAAAGGTCCTGAAGCGTTAAAAGTAAAGGTCGTTTCAAAAGATAGAAGATATTAAGATTTTAATGTTAATCATTATTCGCTTTAATTTTTCTCTTTTTCTTCAATTTTGAATCATAAAATATATATCAAACTTATTTTATTAAAAAGAATTTTATAAAGTAAGCGAAAATATCTAATATTTAGGACGATCGTCAAAATTTAAAGTAAATTTAAAGTAAAAAAAAAAAATTAATTATAAAAAATTATTTTCTCTCCCAATCAAAATCCAGTTTAACATATTTTTTTGTGTAAAAGTAGGAGATAAGTAAAACTACAGACACAATGGGACCGAAGAAAACTAAACCCATAGAAAATTCTGCATCAATAGCTCCTGTGGGATTAATAAGCGGTAATGATAAAATAGAACCGATGAAAAAAGCGCCTGCAGCTTGAAATATATTAAGAATAATTGATGGAAATCCTGCGTATATTCCTGCTTTTAATTCTCCTGTAGATTTTTCATCATCCTCAGCTACATCAGCGTACACTATATAAGGAAATAAGAACCATCCTCCTAGAATTGCGCCTATCCCCATTATAAAGAAAATTCCCAATACTAAATATGAGCTCATTGGAATTAACCCTAATAAAGAAATTGGCATAAAAATCACTGCTGCGATAAAGACATATAATAGAGATTGTTTCTTACCTCTTTTTTGAATTAATCTTCTCCATAGATAAAGAAATATAAAAATCGATAAAAGAAGTACTACAGCGGAAATGATATAATCTATAGTACCCAAATTTAACGCATCAACAAGATATTTTAGCATAGTTGAGGCTATCATAGACCAACCTAAACCCGATATGCCGACCATAAGAACGATCAACATGAAATTCTTATTTTTTACAATAGTTTTTAAACTTTCAATTAAATTAGATCTAATCTCATACTTAGGTTCAGTTGGCATCTTAAAAGCAATGATGTAAAATAAGACAATTGTTAAAATACCAAAAGTAAAGATAGAAATAATTATAGTTGAAGGAATTGGAATATTAGGATTTCCCGCATCTTTCATAGCGTCAATATAATCCGTAAGAACAATCATTGAGAAAAGAGCCATTATCCCATTGCCGACATAATTAAAAGTATTTTGAAATTGAGAGACTTTTGGTCGTTCTTCTATAGGAAATTCTTCTGCCATCCATGCTTGATAAGGTGTGGTTACCGCATAACTTGCTCTAAAGATTATCTCCCATATTAACATCCATATAAATAATGTTCCTGTATCGTTAAGATTAAGAAATAATCCTGGTAATATTAGGAAAATAATTGAAATTCCTAATAGAGGGGCAAAAATAATTATATAAGGTTTTCTTCGTCCCCATTTCGTATATTTTGCATCACTAATCCATCCTAATAAAAATTGAGAGAGAGCTATAGTTAAATAACCCATAGCAATGGCAAATCCCGCGAGAAACGGATGTAATCCATAACCACTTGTATATAGAGTAAGGAGTGCCCAGCTTTCTATCCCTAATACAATAGAAGTGCCTAATCTTGGAGCGCTAAAGAGTACTTTTGTTGAACTACTTGTTTCTTCTCTTATAATTTCTTCAGATTCACTCATTTCAAATCACGAACATTTATGATTTTATTAATTTTTATGTAAAAATTTAATCAAGTATAGATTAGAGAAGATTTTATTTAAAATTTTATTAAATTTTGAACGGATTCATTAGGATTAATAAAAAATACGATAAAGACTTTTAACAAACAATGAAATGTATTAATTATTTAAATTAAAGTTGAAAAACTAATCAATCTTCTTCTTCCCAGCCTAGATCGCGTAGTACAGATCCTAGAGCTTCCGATTCTTCTTCTAAAACAAATTCTGTATCATATTCAGAAGCAGAGAGTTCTGAGTCAAAATCTGGGGGTGCTAACTCTTCAAAGGAGGGTAACTCATCAAGAGGGGGTAATTTTTCTGTCGTTTTCGGTTTTTCTGAAATAAGTACTGGCTCTTCTGAAACAGGTTCATCCTCCATTTCCATTGGAGTATAGTCATCAAGAGGAATTGGTGGAACTTCATCATCATAAACTTTAAACTGGGAACTGGGAGTAACGCTTTTAGCTACATGGGGTGTTTCAAATTCAACAGATTTCTTTACTTCTTTTTCAATCCCTAACCCCATCGATTTAGGGATCGATACAATATTGCTTTCATTTGTGGCCTCAAGTTCTCCAAATTCTTCGCCCTCTTTCTCCCAATCGTCTAAAAATCCTAACAGATCATCTAAAGCGGCTTTATCTTTTGCAAGTGATGGTTTTACTATAGTTTTAGCTTCTTCTTCTACTATCTGCTGCTCAATTTTCTCTATTTCGGACTCCTCAAGAGAGAGCATCATCTCTGTTTCTTGATCCCCGGAAATTAATCTATTCAATTTCTTTGCCAATTCTCTTAAGTAGCCTAGATAGAATCCAATTCGGTAAATCGCTCTTAAACCCCCAAATACTATATATTCGTCATCAATTGCCATTAAAATGCTATAACCCGAAGTATTGTGTAAGATTATTTCTGTCAACGCCCCATGAACAGTTGCTTGATTTAATCTTAAACCTAAATCTATTAAAGCTGTACTTGATGCAGAAGTTGCATCAGCATCTAATTCTGAAGATGTTGAGCATGCTACTTTCATTCCTACTCTGGATAAAACTGCAAGATTTTCTAAATCAGTTTTATCTTCTTCATCTTTTAATACAAACATCATTTTTTTACGGATATCTTCCGCAATTGTGGACATTTACTTTCTCTCCTTGATATAATATAGGATTGAACACGATTTTTTTAACATCGATTTATGTATAAATAGAAAGACTATTTTAATATATTTTATCATTACTTCATTCTAAAAATTTCAGTAAATTCATTTGGGTTGAAAAAGATTTTTCAAGCTTCTCGAAAGTGTAACCCGATAATTGTGTTATTTTATTTACCATATCATTCACTACATCTTCAGGTGTTAATTTTTCTGTATTAATCATGTAAACTCCTTCTTTATTTGAAAGAAATTGCTTGTAATACGAAAGAATTGTTAACAAATACTCTTTATCTTCTTCATTCCATTCTTTCCTAATATTTTCTAATGAGCCCCTTTGAATTATACGCTTCATGATTGTATTTGGTTCTGCATACAAATAAAAGATATAATCCTCTTTCCATTGAATAGAATTGCATGTGTCTAAAATAAGATTATAATCTTTTTCTTTTAAGTTCAGACTCTTAGAATAAATTAAAACACATAAAGGTGTTCTATCTAAAATTATTATCCGTCCATTGTATTTAATGTCAAAATTTACAATATTTTGATTACGCTTGATAAGTTGTTGAAGAAAATGGATTTCACTTCTAAATCCGATTTGTTTGTTTGAAGAACCGAAGGGAAAGGGCGGTTTTTTTACGTATCTCTCGGGAAAAAATTTAAATTTATTATTATCTGCAACTTTCGATTTGAAAAGATTGAAGACTGTTGTTTTTCCTACACCATGGGCTCCAGCAATAGAAATTACAATGTTATCTTTAGAGCCTTTATTTCTATAGATAGTTTTGCTCAATTGATTTTACTCCTAATCAATAACATTAAATCGTAACAACGAAACTATGCTTTAAAATAAATACATCTAGACATTATTGATTTTTTCTTATTATTAAAATTTTATATTTGGGGGGTAATGATAAGTTAACTATAAAGATAGATGAGTATAATTAAAACAATATTAAAAAAGACGTTGCTGAAAATCGTAGTACTAATGTTCCCATTCGTAAGTTCAAAGATTATTCCTAATATCATAAACGATAGGAAATTTACTAGCAAGAAACTCACACCTATTGGAAAAGTAAATAATAACATTACAAGTGAGTAAGCTAGTGCTACTAAAAGGATCACATAGAAATCATTTTTAAATTTCTGCTTTAAAGTGTTATGTAGAACTCCTCTAAATACAATCTCTGAAGAGAATGCCGCTAT
>CAYNEU010000370.1:0-4573 GCA_964396275.1 uncultured archaeon
AATTGCAGAATTATTGTCCCTGCAGCAGAGGTTGAGGAGGCAATCAAAAGAGGAGCACAGAGTCACCAGATTATCCCAATAAATGATGGAGAGAGAATTGAATTAGATAAAGATCTCACAATTATTGGTATAGGTGCCTCTCATGAAGTAATAAAAGTTAATGAAAAAGGAGAATTTCATTTTCTAGGTTATGTTTTTGACATAGGAAATATAAGAATTTATCATTCAGGTGATTGTATTCCCTATAAAGGGCTTTATAACAAATTGACTCATTTAAAGATTGATTTAGCTCTATTGCCAATCAATGGGAGAGATGAATTTCGATTAAAACATGATATTGCTGGCAACTTTAAAATTTCTGAAGCGCTAGATCTTTGTCAAGAAGTGGGTATAATCAATCTTATAGTACATCATTTTGGTATGTTTGCTTATAATACGGTTAGTTACGATGATTTAGAACGACTTAAGAAAAAAAGTTCTAAATCACTTCGAATTATTATACCAGAGGTTGATGTAGTATATAAGATTAGAAGGTAATAATTTAAAAAAACGAAAATTAATATCTATATTCAATTTAATCTTAATAATTTGTATTTTTTGTGTTTAACAATGGATGTATTTGAAAAAATCAAGGAATTTAAAATCATACCCGTAGCCATTATTGATAATGTGAATGATGCTATTCCCTTAGGAAAAGCCTTAATTGAAGCAGGACTTCCAATTATAGAAGTTACGTTTAGAACAGAAGCAGCAGCTGAATCCATTAAAAAGTTAACTAGTGAACTGCCAAATCTTTTTGTTGGAGCGGGAACAGTTCTAAAAGTTGATCAAGTCAAGAAAGCTATAAATGCTGGTGCTCTATTTATAGTTACTCCAGGATTCAATCCTAAAGTTGTAGATTATTGCATAGAGCAAAAGATCCCCATTATTCCAGGAGTAAATACACCAACAATGGTAGAATGGGCACTTGATAGAGGTGTAAATGTAGTAAAATTTTTCCCTGCTGATCTTTCAGGTGGCCCAAAAATGCTTAGAAACTTAGCAGGTCCCTACCCTGATGTGAGATTTATGCCTACTGGAGGGATAAATAATGAAACCTTGAACAAATATTTGGAATTACCTAATGTAATTGCATGTGGAGGAAGTTGGATAGTTAGAAAAGATTTGATTTCCGAGGGAAAATTTGAGGAAATTAAAAAGTTAACAAAAGAAGCACTTTCTTTAATTAAATCTTAGAATGAATATTCTCAATTAATTATAAAAATATAGTCCAATTTTGTATTTTTTAGCAATTGATTTAGGCACTCAAAGCATAAAAGCTGCGATTGTTGATGATCGAGGAGAGATATTAGCAGTATCTCAGAAACAACAAGAAGTTGATAGTCCATCCTCAGGATGGGCTCGCCAAAAACCACAATTATGGTGGGATTTAACTAAAAAGACGATTATTAAACTAATCAAAAAATCTTCCATTACGCCTGAAAACATTAAAGGGATTTGTACCTGTGGTCAGATGCATGGTCCTGTGGGAATTGGGAGAAATGATGAAATTACTACAGAATGGACTCAAATTTGGATGGATAAAAGATGTGAAGATACTTGTAATACGATAAGAAAAGAAAACAATCAGGCAGAATTAGCAGATATTACAGGTAATCCTATAACAACTGGATGGGTTGGTGTTAAAGTTAGATGGATAAAGGATAACCAATTAGAAATATATAAAAAAACTAAATGGTTCCTTGTACCTAAAGATTTTATTAATTATCAATTAACAGGAATAGCTGCTACAGATTTTAGTGAAGCATCGGGAACATATCTATTTAATTCTAAAAAAAATAATTATTCCAAACATATGGCTGAAATACTAAATGTTGATTTAGAGAAATTTGCTCCCATTTATAACTCATATGACATCATTAGTAATATTAAACCAGAAGTCGCAGAGGAACTAGGTATTCCTTTTAATACTCCTGTATTCGCTGGTGGTGGTGATTTTATTGTATCTTTACTTGGATTAGGACTGGTAGGAGAAGACACTGCTATTGATATGACAGGTACTAGTACTTTGTTTGTTGTTCATAGAGAGAACCCAATTATACATCCTTCCATCCAAAATTTAAAGCATGTCATAGATGGATGGCTTCCATTTACAATGTTGGATTGTGGAGGATTGGCAATGAAATGGTGCAAGGATTTTATAAGCTCTACTGGATTAGGTGAAATTTCTTATGAACAAATGATTGAAAAAGCAGAAGAAATATATATTGGAAGTAATGGTTTACTTTTCTATCCATATCTATTAGGTGAAAGAAGGAAAGATAATGTATTTGCTAAAGGATGTTTTTTTGGGTTAACTCTTAATCATAAAATTGGACATCTTGCGCGATCAGTAATGGAAGGTGTAGCTTTGGCTCTAGGCAAAGATATGCAAATTTTTAGGGAATTAGGAGTAGATGTAAAGAATGTTAATTGCGTAGGAGGAGCAACCCGCAATAAATTCTTATACAAATTAAAAGCAAATGTTATGCAAATCCCTCATATATTATATAATGAACCAGAGGCTAGTTTACGAGGATGTGGATTACTTGCGGCCTATGGTTTAGGAATCATTAAAAATTTAAAGGAAACAGTTCAAAACAAAAAACAATATAATTTGATTATTAAACCAGATAAAGAAGTAGAAGAAGAGTATAAAATCCTACAAAAAGAATTCAATAGAATATATAATCACCTAATTGGATATTGGAATCATTAAATTAAATTTTACCTAAAGGAATGTTTTTAAATTTAGCTCAATTATATCGTTTAATAATACATATTTTGAGTGATGAAAATGCCGTATTTTAATAACAATCAAGTTAAGATTCATTATGAACTTGAAGGAAAAGGACCTGATTTAATAATGATACATGGCTTTGCCGCAAATATAAATATAAATTGGCGTCAAACAAATTGGATATCCACTCTAATGGATGACAATAGGTTGATTTTAGTAGATTGCCGTGGACACGGTGAAAGTGACAAGCCATATGATCCTAAACAATATGGGGCTTATATGAGAGAAGATATTATTAAATTAATGGACCATTTATCCATTTCCAAAGCAAATTTCTTCGGGTACTCGATGGGAGGTAGTATCACTTTGAGTATTTTGTTATCCGAACCAGAACGCGTTAACAGTGCAATAATAGGAGGTTTTACACCAATGGTTTTTAAACCAGAACTTATGAAACAATTTTACGAACCTATCATCACAGCGCTCAAGACAGATAATAAAAAAGATATTAAAAATCCTGTTGCTCTAAATTTTCGTAATTTTGCTGATTCTACTGGAGAAGATCTAAAAGCATTAGTTGCAGTTATGGAAGGAAATTCTTATAACAGGGATGAAAATCTTTTGTTTGATTCACTGAATAGTGTAAAATCAGCGTTTAAAAAAGTTAAAACACCTGTATTATCCGTAGTCGGAACTGATGATGTATTGCTCTCAAATAAAACAATATTTGCAGAAGCAATGCCAGGTGCATGTCACTTCCAAATTCAAGGACGTGACCATTTAACTGCTGTACCAGACGAAAGATTTCATATCGTTGTAAAAGCCTTTTTAAACTATATAAATAAAAAATAGTTAATCTTTATTCTAATTTTATTTGTAATAATCTTTTTGAACCTAAAGCATTTCATTAATGATACTTTTAGCTTGCTAAGTGCTTTCTATTACAGGATTCGCTAGCTATGTTTGAAGATTAAATTAATTCGATTATTTAATATAAAAATAAAGTTAATATTTAAAATCACGATTTCATAAGTATAGATAATCATCATTTATTTGTTTAGTAATATGACAAAGACAATTAGTATAGACCTTGTTGATAATGCAAGTAATAGAATTAAGAGACTTCGTAAAAGATACCTTGATGTAATCCCATTCGTCTCTATAGAGAGAGCAAGATATTATACTGAGAAATGGAAAGAAACTGAGAATAGTGATTATGCACTTGGTGTTCGAGTTGCACTATCGATGAAGCATGTTTTTGAAAATATGAATTTTAATATAGATCCTGATGATAGAATTGCTGGTACATGGACAGAAAATTTTCTTGGTATTCCAATAGATATCGAGCGGGGCTTATTCAATAATGTTTTTGAAATTGAATTTGACAGAAAAAAAATGAGAAAGTTTACAATTGAAGGTAATAAGAAGCTACTTGAGTTCTTAAATAAAAAGAATATTGACGCTATAGAACTCGTAGAACAGACACAAAAAATAGGAGCAGCAATGCCTAGTATTGGAACAGATACTCTTGATAGAAGAATAATCAATCCTTATCAGATTCGAGAAGAGGATAAAAAAATATTATTAGAAGAGCTATTACCATATTGGAAAGGACAAACAATTGCAGATCTGCTTGAAAAAGCGTTTAAAGAGACCCAGATCTATCCAGGAGAGTTTGGAGAATTTATTGAGAGTTTACCTCGTACAACTGGAAAAAGTGATATGGTAACATCTCTAGGATCTGCTCTCGGTGTGTGGCAAGGCCATCTAATTCTTGATCATGAAACTCCCATT
>CAYNEU010000371.1:0-2028 GCA_964396275.1 uncultured archaeon
GTTATTTTTATGTCTAATCCACAAGCAGGGCAAATTCTTCTCGTATTAAAATCAATAAAAGTTCCCTTGGGAGTAGAAGGCGTCTGTTTGACTCTATAGGGATTATAATTTGAATCTGGTCTAAAATTCCTATCTTTTCCCATTGTTATCTTAAGAAAAAATTAATTCTTTACTATGAATAATGTTGTTTTTATTTTTAATTTTAATTTAATTTAAACTCAAAACTATAATTAGTAATTATAAGAAGAACTTAAGGAAAATCTTCTGTATTTTATAGTGAAAGATAGTAGCAGGTAGAATTTTAACAGCACAGGTCAAACATTTTTCATTGGAATACTAATGTTATGAATTAAATAATAAAATTCCCCGAATTAGTTAAAAATTCTATTTTTTTATTGATTTTTATGTTAATATTTAAAGAAATTAGCAAAATAATATAAATAATATTTTGTCTTAAGATAATGAGAGGAGTAGGAAGAAATGCTAAATTTGGTATTAAAGCGAATAAAACAAATGCAGGTGGTAAAGAAAATAAGAGGAATATACAAAAAATGCCCAAATAAATACTTTTATTAAGTTCCTTCTTTTCTGTAATAAAAAAAATCATTATCAATGGTAGAGATGCTACATAAAAAGGATAATAATAATAGACACAAATAAATAGAGAAAATAGTGCAAAATATCCAAATTTTTTCTCTATTTCCAACTTCCTTCTATTTATTACAATTGTAATCAACGATAAAAGTATGAGGGTTAAAATACCTCCAAGAGAAAATATAAAGTCTAACATAAAAATTAATGTTGGATTAGATGTTCCAAACATCAATTTTATTAAAATTAAGAGGTTTGTTATTAAATCTCTTGAGAAATGAAGTCTATTTTCAATGACGATGGAAGGTGTAAGTGGATTAGGGTAATTCAAAATACCAAATGGACCCAATCTAGCCCGACACACTAAAGAGGCTTTTGCAAGAAATCTAATAAGTAAAGAGGGTTCTACAAAAAACATAAAATTAGAAGATAAAAAAACTATACCAAAAAGAAGATATTTTTTTAATTGTTCTCGATTTAATATCTCATTAGATGAGACATTATGAAAAATATATAAAGGAATTAAAAATATTAAGTATGGAATTATCATAACAGCAAAAAGTAATAAAATAATCTGTACTAAATAGAATTTAAAATTGAATTCGCTAATATCCATTTTCCTATTAACCATTTCTCTTTTTAAAAACAATAAAACTAAAAAAATAGCGATATATTTCATTTGTAATAAATAAAAACTCTCCATAATTACAAAACCATTAGACATAGAAAAAAGTATCATAAACCTTAGAGAGTTGTTTTGAACGTTTTTACAATCAAGAATTTTATCGAACATTATGAGACTGGATTCCGCGAATGCAAATAATATAAAAAAGAAGATCCACTTTGCGATATCAAATGGAAACAGAGCTAATAACGATAGTATAGTAGCTATTGATGGAAAATAAATAAAGGGGGGATCTATATATTCAGTATATAATAATTCAGGATTGGAAAAAATATTTTTTCCGCCAAGATAATATGCTATAAAATCATAAGGTAATGAAAAACCATATAAAATTAAAGAAAACAATATCCAAAAGAACATGCAACCCATGGGAATAAGTAGATAGAATTTAAATCTCATTGCATTAAAAACTCTGCATTATTTTCTATATTGAAGATGCCGTATTTATCTTATACATTTATGTAAGCAATTATTTATTCATCTTAGACTTTTTTTATTTATAGCCTAAGATAACACACTATTGAATTTCGCTAAAAAATCAAACACTAATTCTGGAATTAATTTAATTTTGTCCCAATATTGATAGAGAGAAAATATTTAGGCTAAGATGAAGAATGTCATTCTTATTTTTAATTTTTATTAAATTAAAGATAAAGTAAAAAAAAAGAGAGATAAGATATTTCTTAGGCAATAGTAATATCTTGACATAAATAAACATCTTGTACGGCATTAAGAATTTTAATACCTTCAGG
>CAYNEU010000372.1:0-8123 GCA_964396275.1 uncultured archaeon
TTTCATCTTTTAGATAGGCGCTATGACAAATCAATGCTGCAAATAACCTATTTTCGGTTTTATTGATTGTGATACCTTTTTCACAGATTTCATATTGTTTATTCAAACTTACGTTTTTATGAAAATACATACCCTCTTGAAACATTCCTTCTTCAATTTTAATTTTACCTTTTGCTTCTAATTTATTGTCACTTTGCTTAACTATTTTTTTGCATCGAGGACATTGAAAAATTCCCTCCACTAAGGGTTCCATCTTGATATCACACGCAGGACAATTCAAATTTACTCATCACTACTCATTAATACTAACCTTTCATAATCTAAATTTAATAATTTTAGTTCTTTTTCTGTCATTTTAGAAATTTGTTCATTAATCTTTACTAACTCTTTTCGCAAGTCAATCAAGGAATTTTGAATATGGTTTACTAATCCATCTTCATTAAAAGACACTTTTTCGATAAATTCTAAATAACCATATTTTTTGTTTTTACCGGAATAATATTTTTTTAAATCTATTAGTTTATTATTAATTTGTTCAATTTGGAATCTGCTCTTTAACATTGACAACAGTTGTGAATTCCATTGTGTAAATATGTCATTACTTTTATCAATTTTTTCAAAATTGAACTTTTCTGAGAGTTCTACTTTTTCATCTTTAAGATATTGAATAACGTCTTTATTTTCTTCTATAGCATTATTAATTTTTTTTATTACTAACTTCAAATTTAATGTGGGTTCAACAATTTTAATATATCTAGTAATTTTTTCTTGAATTTCTTTAAACTTTTGATAAAATCCTTCAATGGTAATTTCAATTTTAATTGCTTGATATATGTTGCCATATTGATCTAAAATATAATAAAAATCATCTGATAAGGTATAATCATGTTCACCAATCTCTTTAATTAAGGAATGAATAAGATTACTTTTCTCACATCGAACTCCTTTTAATCTCGTAAGAGCTAAGTTAAAATTCCTTCTAGTTAAAAATTTGAATTTCTTATTAACTATTAAAAAAAGAGTGTCATCAGGAACTGAGATTATGTCATTTTCAATAGTTATTGTTTCCTCACCTAACTTAATAATAAAATCATCATCTTTTTGTTTGAATTCTCTCAAACTTCGAATATTTTTAATTAAGCCTAAGTCTATATAAATTTCAATAAATTCCTCATCCAAAAAATTTACAACATTGCTTTTATAAATATCATCTAAAACCAATACTCTCTCAAAGGATTCTATGAGATTATCGTCAGTCAAATCTTTAAATAAATCATTTCTAATGATATATAGGAAAAGAATTATGTATCTCATATCTACATTATCAAGAATGTTGTCAATAAGGTTTTTATCATCTTCCAATGTTAAATTAGTATGTTCCATACCTAAAATCCACTCACTTTTATTAAAATTGCAAAACATTTCAGTCAAAAAGAGTATTTGGGATAATTAACCATTCCTAAAAAATTTTACTAAAATCCTTGAAATGTTTTCACATAAAAGCAAAAATATTTTAGCTTTCCTTTTCTTTATTCTAAATGAAGTTAGATAGATTTATTACATATTTACGTAGTGATATTAATGGGAAGAAGAAAACGTAAACAAGTATCACCAAAAAGGGTTAAAAGAGTACCTAAAATTTTCACCTGCCCAGAATGAGTAGATCGGATTCCGATCTTTCCTCGAATGCGGTGAAAAAAGCGTTAAAGTAACTGATATTAAAAAAAAGGGTGCTTTTGCAACAGTGAAATGTGGAAATTGTGGATTAACAAAAGAAGTATTAGTTAATTCGATTTCAGAACCCGTTGATGCTTTTGGAGATTTTATTGATGTCTATTATGCCGATCAAGAACTACAAAGATTAGAAAGAAGAATACAACGATTGAAAGTTGACCACGAATGGGGAGAACTTGCATTAGCCTACTCTATTTTGTCAGATCTTTGTAAAACAAAAGCTGCAATATTGCTAGATGAAGAAAATTTTAATTTGGATGAAGTAAATGACTGGAAAACGAAAGCTGAAGAATTTAAACGCCTTGAAAAAGACACATTATTGAAACTTGATACTGAGGAATTAGATCGAGGGGTTCGGACTGATGAAGAATCTTTATTTGCCGAAAGTGATACTAAAATAAAGAAGGAAAGAAAAATTGAAGACATTTTTGATGATCCTGGTTTTTTGGAGTTTTAAAAGTCTAATAACATTTAAAGCAATTTCATTGTAATATTCTTTTTTTCAATTTTTCAGGTATATGCTTCCATATTGGTAATTTTAATATATAATTGAAAAATTCATTATGATTCATTCCTTTTTTTAATATGAGATAACTCCAATTTTGAAAAGCTAATCTGTTAAATAGTTTCATTAATTTTGTTCCTATAGGATTATATTTTGAAGCTAAAAAACGTGCAAAATAGGCTCCAGGTCTTTTAGTTTGAGGAACAGATTCAGGATACACAGATTCAAATAATGGTTTATTAAAAAATTCATACAAAGCTATAATTGGAAGAAGGGTATCTAAAAACGAACTGATTTTTTTTTTATAATTCGTGTCATCTAAGGATAGTACTGTTAATTCTTTTAATTTTTTTAATGCAAATTTATACTCTCTTTCCTTAAAGAATAACCACATTTTTGCCATTTTATCTCTTAATTTCTCTAATTTATGCACAACTTCTTCTTCTTCAAAATTAAAATTATGCTTCTGTTCATAATAATTAATAAATGATAATAAAACTGAATTCGCCGACTCTTGTTTATATTTATCAATAGTATCTTTTTCTATATTTAAAATTTGTAAAAATTTTCCTCCTTCCTTAGGATTATGGATTGAATGCATATAAATAGGGGTAGTAAATAATAATTCTCTAATTTTTACCAATAATGTCCTATAATGACCATATTTATCTATAATTGGATATTTCTTTGAGAGTTTTTGGGACATCCTCGCAAATTCTTTCGCAGAATGCTTTGATCTTTCAAATCTAAATTTTAATTTATTGGTTTTTTTTAATTTGCGTATGAGATTATTTCTTTTTTCTCTGTAGAAATTAATTTTTTGGATTAATAATTTATTTACATTCAGTAGTTCTTTAACATAAGAATAGAAATCAATATCATAATTTTTAATGATATCATGAGAGGATATTAAGGGGAGGGTCAAGATCATATTCTTACTGTTTTTTTCAATTCTCATGGCATGATCTCCAATAGAATAATAAAAAGTAGAATTTTGAAGAACTTCATCTAATGAAAAAAACTTACCTAATATTTTTGCTTCATTTTTAAAATATCCGTGTAAAATAGTATCGATTCCTTTATACACATTATCATTATATTCTGATATTATAACAGATTCAAATTCTCCTGGATGATGCCTTTTAGATTTTAAGCGTTTATTTCCCAAAACAATAGCTTGATTTGCTCTATGGGATACTGTATAGACCCATTTTAATAATGGATCAAAAAATTTTGCAAGTTTAAACCTATAATGATAGAATTCTGGACCAAAGTAAATAGGAAACCCAAAACCTCGTGAGGTTGAAAAAATAAATTGAAAGATATTCCTAATCTTTTCACCTCTTAAAAATCCAGGGAACTTAAGATGAAGTATAATGCGAGGATAAAGTGCATGTGACCCTAAATGCATCCACGCTTCGAAGAGCAAAATGCTACCTGGAAACTTTACTAAATTGTTTTCGCTTAAAAATTTGTTATTTAAAGTGTCTAAAACAGTTGGAATATTTTGGGTGTTGTCTCTATTATTTTTAAGTGATTTTAATTCTTCTTCGATTTTATTTAAGATAAGTGGTTTTATTTTAATTTGAAGAACTTCTTTCTTTTTTATAATAATTATTTATGACTCTCAATAAGGAAGTCATTTCAAGGATTTGTCTTTGTAGATCATGAGCTACCCTAACCATAATAATTGTTGAGGATATTTCTTTTAATGGATCCAATTAGCTTAACCAAAAATAAATGAAATTGGTATTTAGTAAGTTATGTATTTAAAATTTTTAATTTTAATTGAAATTTTTTTCAAAACTAGAGGAATTTAAATTTTCAGATATATTTTATTAAAAGTATTTAATCTTCGACAATTTGATTTTCTAATTTAAGTTCCTCTTTAATTAATAGAAATCAACTGATAAAAGTTAAAATTTGATAAATCTGTTTAACCAGATTGGCCTTTGCGTTTAGCAAATAATTGTTTGAGCTCACCCATAATCGCCCCTCTCAGAGAGACAGGACTTGCAGGACGGTTTGGTCCAGGGGCGGACCCTGGGCCTCCAGGGGGGCCTCCAGGGGGGCCTCCGGATGGAGGGGGAGGGGGAGGTGGACCTCCAAGTGACCGTGATGCAGCTGGAGCGGATACTGTAGAAGCCATTGTTCCAGAAGTTGCTCCAGATCCCGACTGAAGTGATGTAATTTGACTATTTAAAGAATTTATCTGGTTTTGTAAATTTAATACTTTATCATTAACGGAACCAAGTGATTGATCAACCAAATCGGGGATGCGTAGAACGATTGACATTATCTTTTCAATAATATCTCCAAACGCATTTAACTTCTCCTCCAATGGCGCTTTTCGAGTACTGTCTAAGAAGCTTGCAAATTCTTCAGCACACATTTTAACTCTTTAAGTCTAGTAATTTTTTATTTTTTCTAATAAGTTAATAGATTTTTATTTAATAAATTTAAGTCTAAGCATTATTATTTTTTTCTGATTAAAATATAAAAAAGGAAAGAAAAGTTGAATCTAGCTCAATTCAACAATAGTATCTTTTAGTTTAATCCATAACGCGTTAATTTCATCTCTTACTTCAGTAAATTGAGTTATTTTTTTAAGTAATATATCTCGAGCTCTATCAAAATCTCTTTGAACATCATTCAATTGTTGGTCGAGGATGTTTAATTTATCACCATCAATTAATTTATTTTTCGCTTTTTCAGCATCTAATGCTTTTTTTATCACAGCAGATCTTCTATCAGCAACTTCTGCTAATGCATCGACAAATTCCTCCTTTTTCTGAACTAAATATTCTTTTTGAACAGCAAGATCTTTAATCGCATTTAAATATTTATTATTAGCTTTAATATAATCGTCATTTTTTTGGATTATTTCTTTATATAGGTTCACTTCTTCATCTTTAATGTTCGATCTATGTTCTCGAGCAAGAGTTTGCATCTGTTTTAATACATCTCTGAAAGTTCGATTTAACATCTCTCTAACATTATTTGCTTTAGTTAAATTTTCTGCATATTTTTTTTGAGAACTGATAAGTGCACTCTGTGCTTTAGCCAGTTTCTTAAATTGGGAGACTAGCTCCTTCTCCATCTTAGCAAGTTCTAACTCATCCTCATGGGTTATAATTGGACTCATTTTATTTCAATCTCTATTTGCATTTTAAAATGTCTGATAAATTTTCCATATGATTTACTTATTTTGATCAATATAATTTTTTTTGTATTTAAGTTTATATTGAAAAGGATGCGGTTAAAATATTATCCTTATAATTTGCCTTAATAATTTTTGCTGTTATTTCTTTTCGAATAAATTTTTCAGAATGAATGATTGGTCTATTTAAGAGTACCTTTATACCATAATCATTATCAATTTTACCAATATATTCCCTTTTCCAACGTCCCTTAGATATAATTTCAAGTCTTATCAAATCATTTTTTTTTATATTCAAGGATGCTACAGTTATTCTTTTGTGAATTCCAAAATCTTGCGGGCCCAATTTTAATTTAATACTATAAATTTTTTCAAGTTTAGATAATTGTTTATAGAAATAATCCCAACTTTTTGGTCTGATTTTTTTTAATTTTCTACCAGTTTTATATATTAAATATTTTTGTATACCAATCTGAATTTTTCTTTTAGAATATCCCATTTTCCTTAAATCTATGATATATTTTATGATATCTTCAATGTCGTTATCATTTTCTCCGGGAAACCATACAGGGGCAATTAATACATTAATTTTTGTATCTAATATATGTAAAATGCTGTTTGTAAGATCATCAATATTATAATTCTCACAACCACAAAAAAAATTGGCTTTTTCTCGGTTTAAGGAATTTAAACTAATATTAATTCTTGATATTTTAACTTTTTCTAATTGGTTAATTATTTCTGAATTAAGTAATAACCCATTTGTCTGCATTGATATTGTTTCAATTCCTTTTATTTTCCAAAGTTTATCTATTAAATATAATAATTTTGGATAAAGTAAGATTTCTCCATAAGGAGCAAAATGGATTTCAATCTTATATCGTCCTTTAGCTTCAACAACTTCCTCAATTTTTGCAAGCAAGTAGTTAGGATCGACAATAAAATTAGTTTCATAATCTCCAGCACTAACAAAACAATATTTGCATTTCAAGTTACATAAGGTTAGAGGTTTTACCTCAATAACATTAGTACCCCTATCAATTATACCAAAAAAATCAACACCAAATAAGGGAATATCGGATTTGTCATTCACGTAAATAATTTCAGGAGCCATATCTATTAAAGTTTATATCGTAAAATTCCAATTATTGAACCTAAATTTACCAATTGTTCTCCAGTGATATTCTCTGTACTCATAATATTTATTTCTCCACCAGAATTTTCAACACTAGATATAATTTCTTCTATTTTTAACTTGTGGTTTTTAGAAGAACCTCTAATTAACAGATCCGCTATTAACAGTTGTTTGATCGCGCCCCTTTCAGAAGCTTTAGATACTTCGTCAAGACCAATAACAATAAGATCAGCATCATTAGCAAATTGGGTCATAATATTTTCGATCATCTCAGCTTCTTGAAGAACTTTAATTTTGTTTTTAAGTTTTGCTAACTTTTTTGATTTTAAGGTTTCTCTAATTGCACTTTCAGTACCAGAACTTGCATGAGACATTTCAATATTACCTTTAAAGTTAAAATTAGGATTTTTTTGTAGGAATTTAAGAAGAGTTTCTTTAGTATTCCCAGGTCCACAAAAAATAAGTAAGTCTATGTTTGTATTTTTAATATTTTCAATTAATACTTTTAGTATGTCACTAAAAAATTCCTCTAAAGCCTTATTTCGATAAGTTTGTTCATATCTTTTACCAGGAATGTTTTTTTTAATAGTAGCAATTCTATTATAGCTAAAATTTGTAATCAATGCTAAAGTTGCTAAACCCGTTTCAATTGCAGTAATTAATATAATAAAGTTAGTTTCGAACTTGGACGTTTCTTTCAATCGGGCTACTTCGTGTTTTAACCAGTTTTCTTTGGTTATTGTCAACTTTTGAGATACTTCTATGTTAAAAGTATGATAGGTCCCAAAACTAACAAAATCTTCGGGACCTTCTAAGATTTTGCCTTTTATTCTTAACCGATTTGAAAATTCATGAAAAGCAACATCTTCAACTTTCAATTTTAATCTCATTAATTTACGTTCACCTTTAGTTCCTTCTTTAAGAACGACTCTTCTGTGAGTTAGAGTAGTTACCTCATCATCTTTATCAATAATGTTATAAAGAGTCCATAAGTCGTAGAGATTTTCAATTTTAACAGCGATCTCTCCTTGTTTTTGATTAATATCCAGAATTTTCAAATCCTTAAACTGGCTCCACAAGCGTTTATTATTATATTAATTTAATTTAATCTTACAGAAAAGCTTAATTTAATTTAGAAAGAATAAAAAATTGAGCAAAAATAAAATAAATAAAAAAGAATAAAAATTAACTGTGATAAATATCTAAAACTAATTACTTCTCTCCTAAGGCTTCTTTGACTTTTTCTAATTCTTCCATGCGTTTCTTTTTCTCTTCTTCTCTTCTTTTCATCTCTTCTTCATCAACTTTTTCTAATGTAACGCCTTTTTTAATTTCTTCTTGAAGTTCTTTATCTGCTGGAGCCACTTTTAACTAACACCTTATATTTTAAATTGATCTAAAATAATTAAATTGATATTTACAGATATTATAACAGAATTTATTTATAAGTTTTAGTTTATCAAGAGTCAATATCGAGTTCCATTAAATACGCACTTTCCCCAGAGTGATAATAGTTTTCTATAATTGATGAATTTCTTTTAAATTTGAATTTCTCATACATTTTAATCGCGATTGAATTACTGATTTGT
>CAYNEU010000373.1:0-7893 GCA_964396275.1 uncultured archaeon
TTTTGTTACTTAGGGTATATTAGATTTAAATTCATTTTTTTGTACTTGTCATTCAATTTATAGTTAAAATATTTATATGAATTCTATTATCTTATTTTTATATTAACGTTGAAATTTTGATTTTAAAAATTCAAATATTAAAAAGGATATTAAAAATGAATTTAAAATTAAGTCTATTCACAATGATATTTATCTAGATTTGAAATTCTCAATTGTTAATTACATGTTTTAATTTATATGGTTAAATATAATGAATAAAGAAGAAATTCAAACCCTGCTTATCGAAGATAATCCTGGAGATGCTCGGCTTATCCAAGAATTCCTTAAAGATTCTAAAAAAGTTGATTTTAGTATAAAAATTCATGAAACTCTTAGTGAAGGATTGGAAGAGTTCCTAAATAATAAATTTGACATTGTTTTATTAGACCTTAATCTCCCTGACAGTTCTGGGTATGATACTGTGAAAATTATAAATGAAAAAATAAAGTTTGTACCTGTTATTGTACTTACTGGAAGAGATGATGAAGAATTAGCATTAAAGTCTTTAAAATTTGGAATACAAGATTATTTAATTAAAGGAAAAATAGATCAAATTCTATTAGAACGATCTATTCTCTATACAATTGAGAGATATCACTTTATTGAAGCATTCAAACGATCAGAAAAAACAATTCGTGAAGAATTAAATCGTATAAATTTTTATAAAGATTTGTTTATCCATGATATAAATGATATCTTTCAAGGGATAATGTCAGCAACCCAGATTTATAACATGCAACTTAAAAATCCTGAAACTAGTAATTATATTATTGATATTAATGAGATTATTGAAAATCAAATTAAAAGAGGAGCAAAATTAATTTCAAATGTAAGAAAACTCTCTCAGCTTGAAGAAACTAAAATAAATCTCAAACCAGTTCTAATATATAATTTTATATTAAAATCAATTAAAACGTTATTAGAGACATATAAAAATCAAATAATTAATTTCCAAGTAATTTCGCCTCATAACAACCTAAGCGTACTTGCTAATGATTTTTTAGATGAAGTATTTGATAATATATTAATAAATGCTGTAAGACATAATGAGAATCCAATAATAGAGATCACAATCAAAATTTCTAAAGAAATACTCAATCAGTTAAATTATATTAAAATAGAATTTATAGATAATGGAATAGGCATAGAAGATTCAAGAAAAGAGTCAATTTTTTTAAGAGGGACTACGAAGGATACTTATAAAGGTGGTCTAGGTTTAGGATTATCTCTTGTAAGTAAAATTATTGAGAGTTATAAAGGTAGAATTTGGATGGAAGATAGAATTGAGGGAGATTATTCTCAGGGAAGTAATTTTGTTATTTTAATTCCTGCTTCTGGAGAATAATGATATTTAATAGCATATCCTTTTCTTTCTGTCTATAATAATTATTAAATTAAGAAATATATAAATTATGTTATAGAACCAATTACTTTTTTCAAAAATATTATAATTTCAAAGTAAGATAAGAGCAATATTTTTTGCTAATTACTTTCAGAATTTTTAGGAATAGTAAAAAAAAAAGTGGACCCATTATTTACTTGGCTGGTAAACCAAATTTCTCCTCCATGAAGTTGTACTAATCGTTTTGTAAGTGCTAATCCCAATCCTGACCCAGAGACCTCTTTTTTAATATCTTTTTCTATTCTGCCAAATTCCCTAAATACAACATCATAATTTTCTTTTGCTATCCCACTTCCTGTATCTTCAACTTGAAATTCCCAATAATCGTCTCTTTCTATACCTCTAAATGTAATACTTCCAACTTCAGTAAATTTTATCGCATTGTCAATTAGATTATATAAAATTTGCTTAAATTTAATAATATCACCAAAAATAGAAAAATTTTTTTCAATTCCAATAATATGAAAATCTAATTTTTTCCTTTCCAATTTAGGATTTAAAATATTGTATAAATCTTTTATAATTGGCATTATATTAAATCTCACCTTTTTTAACTTAAAGATTCCTGCCTCAATTTCGGAATAATCTAATATAAATGTAATTAATTCCAATAAATTTTCACTAGATTCTTTAATATCATTTAAAAATTCAAGATGCTCTTCACTTAATTGTTTATTCATATCTTCCAATAAAAGTTCTGAAAATCCAATAATTGCATTAAGTGGTGTTCTTAAATCGTGGGACATAGCAGAAAAGAAAGTTGTCTTGGTCTCTAAAGTGGTAATAAGTTTATCTATTAAAAGAGTTTTAGTTTTTTCATAACTTTTTCTATCAGATATATTTGAAAATAATGTTTCAATAAATAATTTTTTATCAACCTTAAAGAAGGATGAAAAAGTTTCTACATCTATTAAAGAGTTAAACTTATTTTTAATCACCCCTTCAATTTTTTTAGTTGAAGATTGGTTTTCGATATAGTTTTTTATTTCTTGTTTGAAATTATTTAAAGATTCTTCAACAAAAAAATCATAAACATTTAGAGAAATAAATTCCTCTTGAGTGTAGGAAAACAAAATTTCTGCGCTTTTATTTGTTGTAAGAATCTTTCCATTAATATCATGTAAAATAATTGCAATTGGAGCATTTTTAAACAAAGCATTTAGTCGTGTTTTACTCAATTTTAAATCTTTCATCAAGTTTTTCATTTCTTCTTTATTTTGATGTCGTTCTATTGCGTAATGAATAGAACGTTCTAATAAAGCACCATCTATTTTTCCCTTTATTATATAATCTTGGGCACCGCATTTAACTGCTTCAATTGCTAGTAACTGATCATCCTTTCCAGATAATATGATTATTGGAACATTTGATGCTTCCTTTAACATACTTGATATTGTATCAAGGCCAATACTATCAGGTAAAAATAGATCTAATAAGATTATTTGGCATTTAAGATCCTTTTGGGTAATTATCCCATCATTCAAATTTTCAACATGAATAATTTTAAAAATATTATTTTCAATACTATTTATCATCTCTTCAATTAATCGTGCATCTCCTAAATTATCCTCGATTAATAAGACATCAATCAGATTTTGTTTGATATTAAATACCTCTATAATATTATTTTTTTATGAACCTTACATTTAGGGTTTTAATTGTATCAATTTAACCTATTTTATTTTGGGATTGTAAAAAAGAAGGTTGTTCCTTTATCAACTTCACTTTGAAACCCGATTTCTCCTCCATGAAGTTGTACTAATCGTTTCGCAAGTGCTAAACCTAATCCCGTCCCAGGAAATTTTTTTTTTATTTTTTGTTGTGTCCTTCCAAATTCCTTGAAGATAACATCGTAATCTTCTTGGGCGATCCCTACTCCTGTATCTTCAAGTTGGAACTCCCAATGATTATTATTATCAATACATCTAAATCTAATTTCTCCTTTTTCTGTAAATTTTATTGCATTATCAATAAGATTAAATAAAATTTGCTTGAATCTTAATGGATCGGCTCTTATATATATGTCATCATTAATACCTTCTGAATGATATTTTAATCCTTTCTCGATAAACGCATGGTTTACAATAGAAATCAATTCTTTCATCATTGGAACTAATTGAAAAGTTTTATAATTTAATTCAAATTTACCAACCTCAATTAAGGATAAATCTAAAGTTGATTCAATTAGTTTTTTCAAATGGTTGGATTCTGAGTTAATATCCTTTAAAGTCCCAAATTGTTCCTTATTTAATTCTCCATAAGCTCCTTCTAATAATAAATCTGTAAACCCTGAAATCACATTTAAAGGTGTTCTTAATTCATGAGACATTGTTGCCATAAATTTCGACTTAAATTCCAGTGAGGTAATTAATTGGTCTAATAATTTTTCGCGATTCCTCTCATAATTCTTTCTTTCTGTGATATCAGAAAAAAAAGATTGAATAATCATGTTATCAGCGATTTTTATAATAGTTGATGTTATTTCTACATCAATTAATTTTCCATCCTTTCTTTGGATTGATATTTCTAAATTATTGAGTTCTGATGAATTGTACAAATCTTCATTATAATGCTTATCAATAATTTCGGTATATTCCGGGTTAAATAAGTCATGAATCTTAAAATTCAATAGCTCATCTTCACCATATTTAAATAAATTTGTAGATTCTTGGTTAACCCGTAAAATTTTCCCACTCATATCGATTAAAAGTATTGCTAAAGGCGCATCTTCTATTAATGCATTCATTTCATGGAGAGTCTGTTCTAATCTTCTTACTTCTTGTTCTGATTGTTTAATTTCAGTTATATCTTGAATTAATATATAAATCAGCTTTTTATTGTCAAAATCCATCAAGGAAAATCTCAGTATACTCCAAATTGAATTTTTATTTTTCTTTTTAATTTTTAATTGTACTGGTTCTGGTATTTCTCCTTCTTGTAAAATTTCAAATGCGTTTTTAAATAGATCAATATTTTTTTTTGAAATTAATGGAGTATTTGTATAATATTTGTATAAAATTTCATCTTTACCATATCCTATTAATTTCTCTAACATTGAATTACAATCTAGGAATATTCCATTCATATTCACAATAAGAATAGGATATGGCGAATTTTCAAATAAATCTCTGTACTTCTTTTCACTTTCTTTTAACTTTTCCTCAAATTTTTTTCGTTCAGAGATATCTCGAAGAGTTAAAAGATAAGCAGGTTCATTGTCCCATTCAATTTTTACTGCTTGAATCTCTCCAGTTAAAATCACTCCGTCTTTTTGTGCTATTGAAATTTCTTTTTTTTCTCCATCTCTTTTTGGTAAGTAAAAAAATAATCCAACAATTTCAGAGATTTTTTTATTAAGATATCTTTCAGCAGCAGGGTTTAAGAATTTTATTTTACCAAATTTATCAATGATAATAATACTATCAGCATTCTCTTCAATTATTTTTCGAAAACGAGCTTCAGTTTCTTGTAATGATTTTGTTAATGAATCCATTGCCAAAATCATCTTATACCTATCTATTGAGTGCAATATTGCTCGGATAAGAGGATTGCCTTCTATCTCCCCTTTAATTAAATAATCTTGAGCACCTGTTTGAACTGCTTTCCGCGCTAAAATATCATCGTTAAGCCCTGTTATAACTATTATTGGTATATTCTTTACTTTTTCCCTAGTCCGTAGAATTGTCTCAAATCCATCACTATCTGGAAGCTTTAAATCTAATAAAATAACATCGAACTTTCTTTCTTCAATAAATTTTAATCCATCTGAAAGCGTTTCAGCATTCCATAAATCAAAATTAAAACTTGTTACTTGATTAAGCAATTCTTTTATTAATCGAGCATCACCTGGATTATCTTCTATTAATAATATTTTTAAATTATTATTCACCATTCAATCACCAGTATTATCAAGTCAGATTACTATCACTATTGCCTCTATTTGGTGTTTTTAACGCTTTATTAACACACGCAATTAATTCTTCATGAGTAAAAGGTTTCTTTAAAAAGATAGAGGCTCCTATAGAAATAGCTTCATCTTTGATGCTATTATCAGCACTTGCAAAAATTATTTTTGATTTTTTTTTAAAACTTAGAATTTCCTTTGCTGTATCTAACCCATTTTTAACTGGCATTCGATAGTCTAATAAAATAATATCTGGTTTTTCTGATAAAGATTTGAAAATACTAACTGCTACTTCTCCATTATTTGCTTTTTCAATAATATCAAAACCTTTTGATTTCAACATCAACTCATACAATCTTTGTAAATCTAAATCATCCTCAACAATAAAGATACTTGTTATTTTATATCACCTCAGGGATCAATAAAACAACATTACTTCCTCTCGAATAATCACCTTTAACTCTATCTTCCACCCAAATTCTACCTTTATAACTCTCAATTATTGTTTTGACTAAAGATAATCCTAATCCTATTCTGCATAAAGCGTTTGCTTCATTATACCCTAAAAATATTGCCTTCTTCCATTCATCAGAAATTCCTACACCATTATCCATAAATTCAAATTTTAAATATTCCTTTCCATCCACTATTACACTAGTAATTTTAATAGAAATTTCTACCTTTTTGTTTTTATTATGTCTTACTGCGTTATTTAAAATATTTTGAAAAGCATCTTCTATTAGCTCATTTGCTCGAATTTTTATTTTCTCATCAAAAATATCTAGATCTACATTTATTTCTCGATTTAAAAAGGAATTTTTCAAATGTTCTATTGATTTTTTCAATGTATTTTGGACTTCGATTGAAAAATTTTGCATTTTAATTTCTTCCAACTGTGAAAGTTGTTGGACATTTAAAATCAATCTTGCTCCTCTTTCAATCTGATTTTTAGAATGTTTCATTATTTCATTGCATAAATCTCTATTACCGGATCTCTTAAGATTTTCTAAACATAATTCAGTAGCAGATAATAAGTTCTGAAGTATATTATTCATATCATGAGTGAAAAGATCTTTATAAAAAATCGCCTGATTATATGCTTCACGAAATTTTTTTTCACTTTCTTTTAATTTTTCTTCTGCTTTCTTACGTTCTGTAATGTTATGATTAATAAAGACTACACCAATAGCCGTTCTCTCGTTCTCTTTAATAAGTGAGACTGAAGATAATAGATTAAGCCACTTACCATCTTTTCGTGGCTGAGCAACTTCACCATCCCAATAATCATTTTTAAAAACCTGTTTCAGAACATCTTCTTGATTATCATAAGGATATTTTACTGCAATTATATCTATTACATTTTTTCCTATGATTTCCTCAGCTTTCCATCCATATGTTCTTTCTGCGGCCTTATTCCAAGTAACAATATTAAGATCTAAATCAGTTGAGATAATCGCATCAGACACATTATCAACTAACATAGCCTGATACTTAATTTTTTCTTCTGCTTTCTTACGCTGTGTTATATCACTCATTCTTGCAATGAATTTCTGCTTTCCATCAATATCTACAATGCACCCCTTTACCATACAAAAAACATAATGACCATCTTTATGTTTTGTTCTAAATTCCAATGAAACAATATTTCTGGTTAATTTAACATCTTCAAATGTTTTTTTAACAGCAGGAATATCATCAGGATGGATAAATTGAAACCCATCTACTCCAGTAGATTCTTCAGCTGTAAATCCTGTAATATCAAATATTTGTGGACTTACATATGTTCGTGTTCCATTTAAATTGGTTTCTATGATCGCATCAGTAATATTATTAACTAGATTTCTATACTTTGCTTTAGATTTTTTTAATTCTTTCTTTATATCGTATCTCTCGATTGCATAATTTATAGAACGTTTAAACAATTTAAAATCAACTTGTCCCTTGACTAAATAATCTTCTGCTCCAATTTTTACTGCGTCAATAGCTAAATCTAGATCATCAGTACCTGTCAAGACAATGATTGGAACATTTTGAGCTTTTCCAAGCATTATTTTTAATGTATCAAGACCACTACTATCAGATAACCTCAAATCTAACAAGATTAGATTAAAATCAACTTGAGAGAGCTTTTCTATACCTTGGGCTAAATTATCAATATGGGTTATTTCAAATTTGTTCAAACCTAATTCTTTATTCATTTCCAATATTATTTTAACGTCTCCAAGATTATCTTCAATAAACAATACATTAATAGATTTAAATTTCATATTATACCTTCTTATTATAATAGTGATTATTTTGCATTGAGGGTAATTGTGCAATATTAAACCAAAAGTCGCCAATACTATTCATAACTTCATTGAATTTTAATTTATCTATTGGTTTAGTAATATAGCAGTTCGCTTGTAAATTATATGCAGTCAAAATATCGTTATAAGAGTTTGATGTAGTTAATACGACTACAGGAATTCTTCGCAGTAAAGTATGATTTTTAATTTCAGCAAGAACTTCTCTACCATCCTTTCGGGGTAAATTAAGATCCAATAGA
>CAYNEU010000374.1:0-4231 GCA_964396275.1 uncultured archaeon
CATATTCTCAAGACATTTTCACAAGTTCAAGATTTTGCTAAAACAATCCAAAATTCTAGATTAATTGAGGATAATCTTTTATTAAAAAGTAATTTTGTTGAAAACGTTAATTATAAGGAATTTATTACTCTTTACGTTCAATCTAAGAAACATTTTTCACAGAAAATTGATAGAGTTAAACATTTCTCTGATTTAATTAATCTCTGTTATAAATTAAAGATATTTAACTTAGATTCAATAAAAAAAATGGTATTAGATCAAAAAGTTCTAAATACAATCTATAAAACAAAAGAAGCAAAGCTGAAGGAACATTATGAGAAATGGAAGCTCTATAAAATCACCTTTCAAGAAATTGAAAATACAATAGATAAATTTCTAAATGAAAAACCCCCGATAATTGAACCACTTTTAATAAATACAATAATGTTTCAGGAGAAGGATTATATTCAACTTATTTTAAAAGACTCTGAGATTACAATAATCCTACTGGAAAAGTTAAAAATCAATTTTCCTCGAGTATTAATCTACTCTGCTAAAAGTTTAGATTCAAATTCAGCATTATATTATGTAGAAATATCTGCACCCTATATGCGTAAGGAAGAAAAAGAACAATTCTATTCAATGTTATACAATATCTTTAAAGAAGATCTCATTTATGGAAGGTCTTTCTTATGGTGTGGGATGGTGCCTGCATTTTCAAGAAAATACTTTTATGATTTTGACAACAAACAATTTTTTTATACAAAAGATCTCTTTTCCGAATTTTTACTAAACGTCAGATATCTATTTGGAGAACCCTTAAAAAAGCTCCTTCAAAAGCAAAATAATATTTCCAATAAATTTTGGTCTAAAGAAAAACACTTTGTGAGATTAATGCGAGTTATGAACAATTACGATAAACGAGAAAATATTGACTTATCACTACAAAATTTAACTGATTTGCTAAACTTCAATAAAAACCTTAGAGAAAACCTTCTGAGTCCAACGGGATTTAAAAATCTAAAAAATGATTACTTTTATAAGAATTATGTAAAATCTATCAAATGTATTCCAGTATTCCAGTATTTTGGGTTTGAAGAGTTCTATATTTATATATCTTCCTTAGATTTTGAGTCTATCGATCTGAAGATTCTCCTCTCTAACACATTTCAGAAAGTTAAATACCCTGCATGTATAGATGGGTCGAATTCACTTTTCGTAAAGTATATTATGCCTTATGGTTTCCCCAATAAAAAGTATATAAACTGGTTAACAAAAGCAAAAAAGATAATTCGTGAATATATTGCGTTTTCAGTTAAAGGAATCTACAGAATTCTTCATTTCCATTCCAATTTAGATTCTAATGGTTGGGTATATGATCCAGATAAGTTCAAAAAATATATGCAAAATGTTCTGTTCAATCCTGATTATAAAGTTATCCTTCCAGAAATCGAAAAATATGATCTACAAGATATTTCAGATTCAAGATTTTTTACACCTAACTCAAATGAATTCGAATCGTTAACAAAAATTTATAGTTGGCATTCAATTGACTTAAAATACTATCTTGGAGCAAATAAGTATTCAATGGAAAATCATATCATGGAATTACTTAATAAAGCACTAATTAAACCCTACATATCATTAAAGAATATCGGTATTCAAGACAAAGTGTTCATAATTTTACCTGATTTGAAAAAAGAAATAATTACATTGCTTATAAAGATATTTTGCTTTTTCAATATAGGACAAATTTATGAAATTGAGGGAGAATTCTTCATTTTCGGATTCGATGATGAAATCAAATTTCAAAATGGACTAATGATCAAATTATATTTCCCTAAATGTGAATTAAGTGAATTTGAGAGATTATTTGATCTATTATTTGAATATTTAGATATTGAGCATTCTTTGATTTTAAATGATTTAGTTGATGGATCTAATCTGATTAAATCCACATTTGGTAATTTAGATTTTTTAAAATCATATAATCCATTAAACAATTTAAAATGGAATGATAAAGATAAGATTTGGATAAATCATAATATTTTTTCAAAAGAGGAAGGCTTTATCTATCCAGATTTAATAAATAAAGAAAATGATAGAAAATGAATCAAATAAGGACAAAAATAAAGGGTGTAGAACAAATCTATAATTCTCAGGGGGGAGGGAAGAAAATGTATAAGGAAAAGGAAAAAAGCAAAACTTCTGACAAGCAAACCAATAAATTAGTCATTCTTAAGGAGTTTGAACCATTGCTAAAAGATAGTGTAATAAAACTATTTTCAGATATTAATAATTACACAAATACTCTTGAATGCCAGATTTGTCATAAAGAAATACAAGATACTATGGAAATGAATTACTTTCACCTACATACAGAAGACAATAAGAATTTTATAACTTTCCATTTCCTTTGCGCTTTAAGACCGAATTCGATTCTAAAATTTCAGGATATTATGGATAAGTTTGATTATACTTCTCGCATAGATAATTCAAAGGTATATTGAATTCTAATAGAAAATTCTTGATAAAAAAGTTAATAAAAGTAAGCGAAAGAAGAGATCTATTTGGCAGCATACTATTGTCCTAGATGTGGATGTAAGAATATTATCGAATATGATAAATCTTTTGATTGTCCGCTATGTAGAGATAATAAAGGAATGCCTTTAGAATTTGATAAAGAAGATTTTAATAATATTGACAATAAATCAAATGTCTTATCAAAGCAAGAGAAATTAGCCTTTATTAAAGAATCCACTATAAATAAATCGTCCGTAAAGAAATTTTAGTAAAACCTTTACATAGAAAATAATAATTACAAATCTTATAGTTTTGAAATTCTAATTATGGATTTTCATAAATTTATAGATGTTTTTAAAACTGAAGAATAATAAAGAAATAAAATTCATAATTATGATAATCATTACTATTTTTTTTGGCTTAAGTCTGATATCTCTTTGTGTAAATATTATATTCTATATATATAAAAAGAAAAAATATTACTTAAGTCGAATTAAAGTGTTGATATTTGGAATTTTAATATCTACTACATTATCTCTTTTTGTTAATATACCATTTTTTATCACTAATAGTGCTGAGTCATTTATAGAAAAAAAACAGGAATATCTTATTCCAACAGTTATATTCAATTTAGCAAATATACTATATAGCGCGTCGGTTATTCTATTTTTACTAAGTTTTTTACAGGGAGATGAGAACATCATTAATCTTGAAACCCCAACAAAGTTGAGTAACAAAAAAGGGAATATTCTTATTGGAAGAATTTTAAAGGGAAAAGCTCAAAAGAAAAAATTTTTTCTAGCTTTAAAAGATCTTGAGAAGCATATGTTTATATGTGGAGCAACCGGAACAGGAAAAAGTAACTTTTTACAAAATTTCTTAATCAATTTTAAAAAAGCATATAACATTCCTTTCTTTCTTGTTGAATTTAAAGGAGAATATCACTTTCTTCAAAAAAATATAGATAATGTTCTCATATTATGGCCAGGTGAAAATTTTTCTATAAATATTTTTAATCCAGAAAAAGTGAGTCCTATTATTCATGCTGAAAGAATATTTGACATTTTGAAAAGTGGGAAGTTTTTAGATGAGAGTTTTGAATTTTCTCCGCAAATGGAAAAAGTTCTAGTTGAAATCTTAGTAAAAGTCTGCGGAAACAAAGAATTTCAAAACTGGAAAGGATTTGAGCACTTATGCAACGATTATCTAAACAATAATAAAAATATCATCCCAATGTTAGCACAAACTCTCATTAGTATTAAAAACCGAATCAGAAGGTTTTCAGTAGGACCATTAAGGGCTTTATTTGAAAATGAGAATGAAATCAACATATATGATTTATTTAAAAAGAATGTTATCATTGATCTAAGTTCGATTATCCGTTTAGGTGGTGAGAAAGAGGATGCACTATTTTTTCTAAACATGATTTTAAAATACTTATGGGATATAAATTTGACAAAAGGTTCATATGATTTCAATGGAATCCAGCATATCACAATTATTGAAGATGCTCAATATTTCGCTCCACAAGATTTAATGAAAAAAAGTAAATTAACTACATATTTAGAAGACATAGCACTATTGCAAAGAGGAACGGGAGAATGTTTAATAACTTTAGCAACACGTCCAGATATAAGTAAAGAAATCTTGGCAAACAATGGTGTTGTATTAACGTTTAAAAATCATATGGAAAAGGATATTATGTGCGAATTGCTAAATATTGACGTTG
>CAYNEU010000375.1:0-1562 GCA_964396275.1 uncultured archaeon
GAGAAAAAATTACCAACAACAGAAGAAATTAAGGGTGCTTTTGTAAAAGAGATGGAATTAATGTTTGGGAATTCAATGACCAATATCAGAGAAGAATATGCTAATTATATTTTTGTAGTTCCACACTTCCTAACCGTTCCATTCTATGTCTATGCTTACAACATGTCCAATCTGTTAGTAATTTCAATCTACCAAATGTATCTCGAACAGAAAGAGAAATTTGTTCCTAAATATCTAAAGTTGCTTTCGCTTGGATCTTCACTTTCTCCTGAAGAGATGCTAGCTGAAATAGGCATTAATTTAAATGATCCAATCTTTTGGGAAAAAGGAATTAAATATCTCTCAGATAAAATAGATGAATTGGAAAAACTAGTAGAAAATAATTAAACTTTTTCTTTCTTTTTTTGATTAAAATTCGGCTTCTAGTTGCTCAATCTCTCTGAGGAATAGATTCGCAAATGGAATCCATTTTGTTTTTATTTCTTGATCGCCCGCTGATTGTTCTGCAGATTCTATTCCTTTTTGAAGATATTCAGTTGCCAAATCATACTTTTCTAGTTCCTTATAACAGATCCCTAATTTAATGTAAGTTTGGTACACATACCAATCACCACTGCTTATTTCAATGGCTTTTTGAAATTCCTCAATAGCTTGTTCGTGATTATTAAAATACATAAGAATTTCGCCATATGTATCATGAAAAGTAGCGTTATCCGGCTCATGCTCTGTAAGATTTTGAATAATTCCTAAAGATTCTTCTTTACGATTAAGATATTGTAACCAGGAAGCTTTATAGTTAAGAAGATCATTGTCGTCTGGATATTTTTCAAGTAACACATCGATAATTTCTAATCCTGATTCAGTTTCTTTCATTTCTTTAAGAACATATGCTCTTTTAATTTGAATGTTCTTTTCTTCTTTAGGAAAATCCTTAAGCATCTTATCTAAAATTGTTAATACTTTCTTGTATTCACCTATATCTATTAAAATTTTACTTTTCGAATAGTATAAATCAGATTTTTTTGGATTCAATTTTATGGCTTTTTCAATCTCAATAAGAGCATCGTTCACTTCATTTGATTTTAGTGGATAATTAATTTCAACTAGATCAAAAAATTTCATTTGGATCTCTTGCCAAATTAATCCTTCTAATTTATCATATGTATCTAATAATTTCCTCTCTTTTTCTATTTTATAAGCTAAATAATTAATATAACCAGGTAGAAAATCTTTTAATGATTCCCTTAAACCATTATCGAAAAGTAAATCGCAAATTTCCTCTAAAATTGCTGAAACTGTATTTTCCATCGTTAGCGGTGATGTTTCTCCCGGTGTTTCCTCGTATAAATTGTTTAAATATGAAAATTTTGTAATATGATCCTCAACAACAGCATCAAGCATTCTTTCCAATTTTTCATTAGCTTGAAAATAAAAAGTTTTTCCATTAGTTAACACAAGTTTAAAAAATTTTATTGGAAAGATGTTTTCTTCAACAATCCGAAGAACAACAAAGTTAAGTTTAACTAGATTAATGTCATACTTTTTAGAAAATTCCTCTGGAG
>CAYNEU010000376.1:0-10412 GCA_964396275.1 uncultured archaeon
AAAAACTACGAAAAGAAAATGAAATAACAATTATCTTCACATCGCATAATTTGTTTTTCGTTGAGTATTGGGCTGAAAAACTTATTGTCCTTGATAGTGGCCGGATTATATTTAAGGGAGAGCCTATTGAGGGATTAAGAAATTCTCAAGTTAAAGAATTGCTAAGCTCTTACGATAAAATTAAAGAATTAATTAAAAATTAATTGTGATTTAAATTATGGAAAAACGAAATCGTTATTGCTAAAAAATAAAATATTTTTAGTGAAATTATAATAGAGAGAGATTAACATTCTCTTTTAACTTCTTGATTAAATATTGAGACAAAATTTACTCCAAATATCACGATTATTATTCCAAAAACTTGGGAACGTATAATTTCTTCATTGAGGCCAATTAAGCTTCATATAATTGCTAATGAAATACTCGTAGAAGTATAACAGGAGACAACAATATTAGCATTCGATTTTGTGAATGCATACTGAGTAATTAATAATGGATAAGATCGAAATGAACTGCGATACAGAAATCTGAACTTAAAAACTTAATATGCGAATACATCAGAACTCAATAAATCTAATTCTAAATATTTTCAAATTAAATACTTTTTCTAATTTTAAATTTTAAGAAAAAAGAAAAGGATCTTTTTTATTTACTCCCTTAATCTTATCCTCAATTCTAGCTATTAGACTTGTCAAACAATTAAAAAGTATTTTTCTAATCTGTTCGTAAGCAACATCGATTTCTATATCAGTACCATTACGAAAATCATCCCCTTTATAAAAGGCTTTATAAACATTCTCTGTTTTTAGGATTTTATAGCTGCTGTCAACAATAAACGCATAAAAATCGTCGCTTTTATAATCTATTTTCATTATCAGTGAGAGCATAGCAAATTCTTTTTTACCGCGTGCCCAATCAGAAGGAACTTCAAAATGAAAATTGACAATCTTCTTCTTTTTTGTTATAAGAATGATTTCAAAAAAGTTTTCATCGATTTCTAAATCAAAAAACTTTTTGAGCTTATTTATGAGATTTTCCTCTAATCTTTCATCTGGATATGATATTAACACGTTTGGTCCTTGAATTTGGTGAAAATATGTTAAAACTAGATGCATTGACAGAATCACCAGAATTTTAATTAATTATACAAAAAATCCCATTATTCCAAGTTTTATTAAAACATGAAGTTATTAAATTTAAAATTAACTTAATAAAAAAGGTACGTTCGTTATTCAGCATATGTGTTAAAGTATAGCAAAATTCAAGGAAAAGCTGGTGAATTTGTAATGCTGTGTTATAATAGTGATTTAGTTTTTCATTAAATTTTTTGTCGCCTGAAACACTAACACGATCTTTTTCATTTTAAGGAATTATTCCCTTTAAATCTAAGACGTTCTCTCATGTCAGGCTTTTGCAAAGTTGGGACATAATCATGTCGCAAATCTGGGTTGCTGACTCTACTTTCATTGCGGTGGTTTGTACCATTGCTCTGTAAAGAGCCCGTATTAGGTTTTGCATTTTCTGATTATTAAATTCAGGATATAAGCATTTTTTTGCGCACCATATTCATTTTTTAGTCGTATGAGCCCTCGATAATGCTCAGTGTTCCATCATCATTTTCCCAGTAATATAATAGAGTATTGAAAATAAAAGTTTTATTATAATGTTCCCCCTAATAAAGGACTCTGAAAACGCTTTCAAAGTAAAATTCTATCAAGGAAAAAAGTATTAAGGGATTTAAAGCATACCAAAAGTATCAGATCTAAAGAGTTCCTTTACTTCTTTAGAAATTTCTGCTTGATCAGCCTTTAAATATCTATGTAGTATCAACGATATGTGTGGAGCCCATTTTTTCATAGTGGCTCTGATAAATCCAATTTGAGCGTTTTTATCAGCAACTATACACAATACTCCTTTCCCAACTTTCATTGAAAAAATCATCCCCTCAAGATATTCAGTTATTTGGAGGTTAATGGAACCATATCCTAAAATATGTCCTTGTTCCTCACCAGCTACAAAAACAGCGCCTCCAATAGCACCAATCTTCTCTACAGAAATCCCATTATGACTTGAGAATTTAAATTTAGCTTGACTTAAAATAGTTATTCCTGTATCATCGGTTAAAAGAGCATATTTTAATCCCGGGGCACTATTGATAATTGAACTTAAAATCTTTTTTAATCTAAGCTCATCCTCGGAATAACTCAAATATTTGTCAACCTATTACTTATATCATCTTCTAATTCAGTTTCTTTAAGGTTAAAAAATACTTATTTAAACTTATCTTTATATTTTTACCTTACACCTACTTTATTTAATGAAGAAATTTTAAATATAAAAATTTAAGGAAACTCAGTGTTTTTTCTACGGTTTAGAATAAAAAATAATATTATATTCTTTTCAGTAAATTTAATTCTTAGAAAAGATCCTGCCCTTTAATTAAAGTTTTTAATGGCTTCATTCGACTTTTATAATCTTTTGATTTTTCTAGTAGTATCAATAATTTGTAGTTTTTTGACTTATCTAAATCTTTTTTTATTTGTACCAATTTAGAATCTTCTATGAATCCTCTATTTTTAGCAATCGCAGATAAGGCTAATGTATTCTCAAGTATCCATAATTTCTTTGAAATTTTTGATGCTACAGGAAATCCATGCTTATCCGTAATTATTCCAGCAACAAAATTTGGAAAGTTTTTTTCTATTCTGTATAAGAAATACTTAACCTCACTTTCGTTAATAAGATTATCCAATATTAGAACACCTATTCTATCAATATGATCTTATTGATAGAATAATTTCATTAAATGCTATAATATGAAGATAATACTATTTTTCTATCAAGTATAGCATTATTCTTTCTAAAATTGATGTCAATATTTTAAATTCATCCTATTTCTCTAATGCTTATAAAAAAGAAGATTTAGTTATTTATGGTTTTTCTTTAATGATATTCCAAGGTTAAGATTTTCTACAAGTTCACTAAAGCGGTTTCGAACAGTAACTTCAGTTACACAACTAACATTAGCAATTTTTCTTTGAGTTCTTCGTTCATTGGTTAAAATACATGCAGCATAAATTGCTGCAGCACAAACACCCGTTGGACCTCTTCCAGAGGTTAAACCACGTTCCTCTGCAATCCTAATTATAAATTTTGCTCTTTTCTGGCATTCTGCAGTCAATTCTAATTCTGATATAAACCTTATAAGAAAATCTATAGGCTTAGTTGGATTTAAATTCAATTCTAATTCTTTTGATATGAATCTGAAAGAGCGACCAATTTCTTTCTTATCTACTCTCGCTACTTCAGCTATCTCATTTAAGGTGCGTGGAACCTTATACATTCTACATGCGGCATATAGACTTGCAGCGGCTACGCCCTCAATACTTCTACCCCTTATTAAATGCGCTTCAACCGCATCACGGTATATTTTAGCTGAACATTCTCGTAAATTCTTTTGAAGATCCAAATTTGAAGCCATTCGGTCAAGTTCACTTAATGCGAACGTAAGGTTTCGTTCAGTAGCATCAGATACTCTTATACGACTTTGCCATTTGCGAAGCCTATAAATTTGACCCCTCAATTTAGCAGGTATCTCTTTCCCAAAAATATCTCTATTTTTCCAGTCAATCATAGTACTAAGCCCTTTATCGTGTATCATATAAGTCATAGGCGCTCCCGTTCTTGTTCTCTTCTTTTTCTGATCAGCATCGAAAGCTCTCCATTCTGGTCCGCGATCAATATATTTTTCTGAATGAACTAAACCACATTCTTCACAAACTATTAATCCTCTATTTTCATCAAAAAATGTGTTTTCTCCGCATTCTGTACATATATTATTTTCTGTATGAGAAAAATTCTCTGATTCTGCTCTCACTTCTTTCCAATTTGAAATAAAACACACCTTTTTTTAAAAAAAATTCTTCTCTCTTAAAAGATCATTTAAAATGCTAGGGTATCCGAGTGAAAAATTTATCATTAGGGTTAAATGTCTGATTTGGCAATGCTTTAATTGAGATGAAAGGGAGCTTTATGGGACCAAAAACATCTCTAACGTAAGCTATCTTCACATAGTTCTCGTTGTAGATCGACTTCTTAATAATTTGTTCTAACTTATTATTCCACTGCTTCGCTCTAAAGATATGATGGTTCTTACTTGATTGTCCAATATAGAAAAAGTTCAATTTAACCCAGTTTTTCAAGAGATCCCCTAAGTAAGTGGATGAAATTTAAAATAAATGATGGTTGTTAATATTTAAATATAATGGTTTTTATTTCCCACCGACACAAAAAGGTTAATTAAGGGATTAATAATCTAAAAAGAATTCTATTGAAAAATTCTCTAAAAAAAGAGTATGAGTAATTTTTTTTGGTTTAGGATTTTTAAGGAGATGATATAACATCTTTTAAGATGATTATCTGATATTTGAGATTATTTCTTGAAAACATAATTGGATTAATATTTAGATAATGAGATATAAAATATAGAAAGGATCTGACTCGATATTAAATCTTTTTTTCTCATATAACATTAATTATAAATACTTATCATCGTAAATTTTACAAAACTAAGTTTTTATATTTTTTTCGTGAATACGGATGAAATCAAATTATAAAGTAAAAAATCTATTTTTTATTACCCTAGGAATTATTCTCGTTTTACCCTTAATATCTAACAGAGATCTTAATCTCAACACAGGAGATTACAAAAATGAAGCAAAAATAGATGTCTTAAAACCATCATTAATATCTGAAAGAATTCATATTAACAATAATTGGTCTGATGCAAAGATCGCGGGGATCTGTACTGGTTCTGGTAATTCTTCCGATCCTTATGTTATAGAAGATTTGGTTATAGATGGCGGAGGTGCTGGAAGTTGTATCCTTATTGAAAACTCAGAAGACTATTTCATAATTAAAAATTGTACCTTAACCAATTGTGGAAACGATTTTTACGATTCTGGTATTAAATTAATTTCAGCAAATAATGGCAATTTAACTGGCAATTGTGCTATAAATCTTGATGCTTTTGGTCTCTCTTTATATGAAAGTAACGATACTATCATTTTAAATAACATTTTTAAGGGTGAACGTGGCATCTCGCTTCTTTTCTCCAAAAATAATGTTATGTATTTCAATGATTTTATTGGTAATATGTTTGCAGTTGAAACTCATGATTGTACTAATAATAAGTGGAGTTCACCTGAAAAAATAGAATATATTTATAGTAATAATACATATTTGAATTACCTCGGTAACTATTATCTGGGTTATAATGGATTTGATGATGAAAATGATGGGATTGGAGATAGTCCACTGATCTTAGATCAACATCTACCCTCATCTGAATGGATTTATCTTGACTATTATCCGTTGATTGCTCATACTGATAATTATGAACTTTCTGTAGCAACTCAACCTCCTGATCCTTTCGTGTTATCATCTAACGCGGGAAATCCAGATATAGATGGAAATTTTACTTTAACCTGGACAATTGCTGATAGAGCCTCAAATTATTCTGTTTATCAACATTCTGAAGTAATAACCGACATAAATGGTAGTCTAACGCTACTATTAAACGAAACCACGGATCTTTCGCTTGCATTAACAAATTATTCTATAGGTACTTATTATTTTATAGCTCTTGCACGTAATAATTATGGGCAAAGTATTTCAAACTGTATTAAGATCGTTATAGCAAGTCCTGGAAATGGCGAACCTACTGTTTTTGGATATAATCTATTCATTATATTTAGCATTATTTACTTAATCTCAATGTTTCTTAGTAGAAAACTAAAAAAATCCTCAAGATTAAATCATCTATAATTTTATTCTATTATCATCGTCAGCCTATAAGTTATTGGTATTGCAATAATTGTAAGGATAAATTAATTTAAGATCTAAACTTCTTATTCTAATTTTGAATTGTTCACATTCACTAAGACATTGGTTTCCTTGATGTGGAGTACAATTAGATTTTATTATTCAGGATTTAATTCAGAATATTCTATTTAATAAATCTGATCAGTCATTTAATATAAAGATTTCTTCTCTTCTATTTTTTGATCAAACTGTTTATCCCTTAGTTAAGAGAACATTACGTTGGTCAGAGGTTTGAATCCTTCCAAAATTATGCAGTAAAGAAAAATATTCATCAATATATTACATACCATATACTTTTGAAATTTTAACTTTTCATAGTTAAATTTCAGTAAAATACTTTCTTCAAGTTATACGTTTTCTTACAAGTACATTCATATTTAATTTGATCTAACTCGCTCAAATCCTGAGAGAGAACAAAATGTTTAAGTTTTTCCTTTGCTGAAATTTCACATTCTCTTTTTAAACAATTATGAATTCCTCTTTTTGTTCCCGCTCCAGAAGGATCAGATAAAATACGTGTATTCTTCAAATTTTCTTGGGTTAAAGATTTTTTAAGACATTTAAATAATGAATAAAACCAAGGAGGTCTATAGCGATTTTGAAACCATAAATATTCTACAAGTGTTCCTTTTTGTATATTTAATGGGTTAATTGATATTGAATTCACGTTTTGTTCTACTAATTTTTTTATAGATTGGGAACAATCGTCAATCGCGGCTTGTTCATTCATGAATGGAGGTTTCAGTAATAAATAAACTCTTACTCCAATATTATATTCTTTTAATCGTTGTAACGTACTTTTAAAATCCTTGAATACAACTCCTTTATTTATATAATTGTTTCTAATATAATCATCTACAGTTTCAAGCCCAATAGCAATTTCTAAGTACTTTTTATCAAAAAATTCTCTAATTTCTTCTAATTTTTCTACCGTTATGTATTCTAAACGTGATTCTATAACAAACTCCTTAAATTTTTCTACTTTTGAGATTTTTTCATAGATGTAGTTTCTAGCTTCTTGGGATATTTCATTTTCATCCAAGAAGCTTCCAGAATTATAGATTTTAAAAACATAATTATGAGGGTCTTGCTTAATCTCATTTATCTTATTATTATAAGCATAATCAAATTGATTAATAAGTTGAGTAGTTGAAACCTCTTCATTAATAGCATCTAAATAATATCCACACATGGAACATCCTCCATGCTCACTTGCACCCCAACTGCATCCCTTTGATCGTAAAATGATCGTAAATTCTTTTCCAATTTCATCTCTAAGTCTATCATCTTTTATCCAAAAACTAATTGGACGCTCTTTTACCTCTAAACCATATTTGATTCTCTTTTTTAAAGCTTCTCGTCTAATAGAGTTAATCTTCTCAACAATAGATTTATTATCTTTAAAAAGAGTATTATTTCCATTCATTTATTTTTACAATTCTCCCATTTTTAGAATTTTTTATAAAATTGGAACCAACTAATAACACTCCACTTCCTAAAATTTTTTTCTTTCCTTTATCTAATATGACAACTTGATTATTAGGAATGAGATCTTGACTATAATCTAACACTCCTGCTCGAAATAATGTATTTCCTTGAAATTCTTCTCCGTCAAAGACAATATAGTTTGATTTTATAGAACTATAAGACATATATAACCTTTTAAGTCCATTAAGTGTTAATTCTATTTGCCCTGTTGAGTATTTAAAAACACCTAACCTTTCATTAGTTTTTAGATCCTTCAAATCAATCTGATCATTAAATCTAATTCGAATCGGTTTTAGGCCATTAGTAATAATATTAATACCCGCATTTGTACCAAATTGATAATCTAGGATTTTCATAAATTTCCTAATCCATGTTTTTGAGTAGCTCTCACTTTCCAAATGATTTTTTTTAGGTTGAAATTTATCCTTAAAATTCATAATTAAGCTCTCTAAAGATTGAAGTGATTTAATAGAAGTTGTTTTATCAGAGATTTCAGAGAAAAGAAAATTATGGGGTAATTTAGAAGAAGCACTGTTTACGATGTCGAGATATTCATTTTTTAAATGGCAAATAATAGGTATGTTTGGGTCATATTTTTCTATTAATTTAATAAGCATTTCTGATGCAATATTTATTTCTTCACTATCCCATTCCCCAGTAACAGAAATATCGTAAGAATTAACGGGATAAACATTTTCTAATTGTCTAGGAATACACCCAAGAGGAGAGGTTAAGATCATTTCTTGAAAAGTAGGAAATTCTGGAAATTTTCTAGTAATATTATAAAACTTTTTATGAGATTTGGATTCTGAATATGGTTTCTTAGCTGAACATGGTAGTAAAATAATTAATGTTGTCCAAGGTTCAGGTTCAAAATTTTTGATTGTTCTTTCCCTAAACTGCTTGAAATCTGGTCTATTATATGACAATGGTCCGATGGATCTTATTTTTTTACTTTTTTGCATTATTGGAGTTTCATATTTAATAATATCAAAATATTCTTTGTCTAAAATCTTTAACATCGAAATTATGTTAGTATCATCAAAAGAAGACTTTTCCACAAATGCTCGAAAGTCTTCGTAAGTCAAGTATTGTTTGATTTTATTCATATAATTATTTGCTGTAATTAAGTTATGTAGGCTCAATAAATCAATCTTTTCGGAAGAATGTTTATTCTGTAATATGTTTATCAAATTACCTTTACATGCTATGCACGAACATGGTAAATATTTTATTTTATAAATTGGTAATAAATATTCTATAGTATCATAGAAGTTCTCGGCGGATAAAAACAAGGAATATGAAGAATCAATTAGATCTATTCCTAGGTAAATTAGTAACGGATAAGACTTAGGAATTATTCTTCCAGAAGCCATTATAATAATATTATTATCCAATTCTAGTTTTATTTTAGCAATAATTTTCAAAATATTTCGATAATTGCTGATATTATCAAAAGTATCAGCTAAATTAACAATTTTTATATTTTCAAATTGTTTGACAATTGGAATATAAAGATCTAATAAATCAACATGATCAAATATTTTTATTGTTAAACCGAAATTTAGATACGGATGATTATTCAATATTTCTTCTACGTTAAAAAGATAATTTTTTACTTCCCTTGTAGCAAATTCTTTAGAAATACTAGTAGTGGGAATATTGAATGGAATAAGTGATATTATATTATCTTTGGAAAATACTTTACTATTATTTACTAATATTTCTTGAAATTTTTGTAGAGTACCGGGATAGGTAAAAATAAATCCAGTATTCCTGAATTTCTCCCGTATAAAACCAATTTTCAAGAAAAATTCTTTAGAAATTGTAAATAAATCATGATTCTCAAATTCTTGAATAAAACTAAATTGTTTCATTAAGGAGCTTTTTATAGGTATAATTATGTTAGGAGTAGTAATAAATAATTTGCGTTCTTTGGAAAAGATCATTCGCCCAATTCTAGAATAACCAATCTTACTGGAAAATACTTCAAAGAAATATTTCATTATTTTCAATAAAAGGTATTATTTTTTTGTATAAATTATTTCACTATAAATTATGATATTTCTCAAAATTATTAAGAATTTAGACAATTAAAGTTAATTGTACTCTTGAAAATTTATTCCTTTTATGATAGTATTAGCTTCTATGACTCATTTTGAGTAAAAAAAAAGGAAATTTGTGTAGGATTTTATCTCATCTAAAACAAAGTTAGTATAAGTGTCTTCAATCTCTTCAGATGTATATAGCTCTCTTATAAATTTAGCATAATCTTCAATCTTCTTGACTCTAACTATTGCAAATAATCCATATTGTTCTCCAATCCTAAATAAATCTGTGATATATTGGTTTTTTTCTAATTTTAACGCAATTTCGTTATATTTAGAAGGATCTTTTGGTTTAATACGAACAAGATATTTTCCCTCATACCCTATCTTTTTGGGATGGAAGTTAACTGAATAATTTAATATTATTCCTTCACTTTCAAGTTTTTTAATCTTATTATAAATAGTTGGCTGAGATATACCATTTTTATAATAATTCTTTATAATATTCTTAAAATCTTCATTTAATATTTCTTTTATCTCGTAAGTTGAAATTGGTTTTAATCCCTGTTTATCTTGTAGAATTTTCAAAATAAGGTGATCTACCATATCAATTTTAAAATCCGACTTAATTATTATGGAATCTAATTCAATTCCGTTAGTTTTGAATACTTTAATAGTTTCAATTATTTGATATTTCTTAAAATAAGATTTTGCCATAAGATTATCAATATAATTTAAAACTTCATAATATTCTCCTGATGACTCAAATACAAGAAGCACAAAAAGAGAAAATTCTCCAAGTATCCCATCAAGTATTTTTAATTGATTAAGTTTTAATAATTCATCAATAAAAAAAGGCTCTGTAGGGTTAGTTTTTATCTCTAAAATTACAAACTTCAAATTAGTAGGATTCAAATTTGGATTAATGTTTATTGTAAAGTTATTAATTATTTTTTTTTCTATCAAATTATTGAATTTATTTTGAAATGATTG
>CAYNEU010000377.1:0-11540 GCA_964396275.1 uncultured archaeon
GAGTGGAAAAAATTGTTTAAGTATTAAACTTAAACAATCCACTTATCTTTCATCTATTTTGGTTATAAAGACATCTTTTACTTTTCTCATGTCATTAGGGGAAAAATATACTTATCACTTTAAAAAGAAAATCAAACTAAAAAGAACGGACAAGTCATTTTATTGGAAATAAAGTAAAGAAACCTCCAGGGCTTTACTCTTAGGAGGAGAGTGACTTTTATATTTAATCCTAGAAAATTCATTAATTAATTTTTTTTAAAATTTAAATCAATGAATATTTTTTCAAGAGTATTAGATTCTTTCAAACGTTATCGAAACATAAGATAGCTTTTAAAAACTCTGTTTCAAACTCATTAATTTAATAAGAAATTTATAGTATAAAAAGAACAAATAATGTGAAATTTATATGTTGGGATTTTCTTATTACATCTTAGAAAAGAAGAATATTGGGGGTAGATAGGAATGATCGTTATATTATCATATTTTCATACTAAAATCGGACCATTAATCTTTTATTCTTTTCCAAAAACTCAGTTGGATAGAGAAGTATTAGATAGAATATATGATATAATGGATCAACCGAACAAGGAAGAATTTTTGAGTCAATCTTTCGAAAATTTAAAGTTATTGAACTACTATTTTCAAATACCCTCTGATTGGGCTCGTGGTAAGACGGAAATGGTAATGGTCTCAATAATTATTAATCAGCAAATTTCACCTGAAATTGAAGAGACCATTTCTATATTATGTAAAAAATTTTCAAAAAAGTTGCAATCGAATGAAGAGATTTTTACTGGATTCCATATAAATGATTTAGACAATTATGATGATATTGATAAACAGAGTATAATAAAAAACGATTCCTTAATCAAAGATTGGGTACAAGATTTATATTGGGAAGTAATGGGAGATACCAGAAGAAAATCAGAAGAAGAGAAAATCACTTTGTTATTAAATGACCGATATATATTTGAATCCTTAGAAGAGATGTCAAAAGAGTTGAAGACCATTAGTAGGGAGATCAGTTTAAGTAAGAATTCGCATAAAAAGAGCTCTAATATCCAAAAATCAATTTCGACTTTGAATAAAATTATTGATGATTTATATGAAGGATATATTGAAAAGATGACTGTGCTTGATATTGAAGATGAAAACGGCTTATTGGCTACTGAAGAAGAATTAGACACTGATATTCAAAAAAGTAAAAAAGAATTAATTCGTGTTTTAGAAGAAGAAGTTACCCGAAATAAAGAATGACCTATTGAGTCTACTATTTTCTCCTAAATTCTTCTAATTTATCTGGTGGCCATGCTCGAGGAGTAAAACCATCTTTAATAAACCTGAAATCACATATTGGTGCTCCATTTCCAATTGTTTGGGTACGTTTCAAACCGTATCCATATGCTTGAGCTTGAGCATAATCAGCGATACACACAATTGGCATCAAATGCTCTGCTCCTTGATTTTTATAGAATTTATTTACACCGCATTCACTATAATCTATTCCAAAATTAAAAGCTTTTCCGTCACTTTCAACGAAATCCAATACCCAATCACCTGGATATTTACGCATTTTCGAATTTTTAGCATGTTCTTTTTCTTTAACGAGAAATTCCTCAGTAAAGATATCATCTGCAGGAGGTATCACTTTATAGAAAGCTTCATAAAGTTCATATGTCAATTTACCAATCTCCTTAAATCTGAGTCCTTCTTTCTCAAAGAATCTAAGAAGTGGCAGTAGAATAGCAGCATTGATAAGATCATCTGTTAAATGGTTATCATTACCTCCTACATAAGGGATTTGAGGGATTATTGTTTCAAATTCATTCCGAGTAGTTATAGAAATCTCTTTAAATTTCGATTCCCCGAAATATTCAATCAGGACTTTTTGAACTATAGTTAGTGCAGCATCAAATGTTCTTAATAAAGTACGTTTTTTCTTTAAATAAAAATTACTTTCTTTTTCCATTGTTATATCTCTATTCTTTCTTAAAATTTAATCTTATTTAAAATACAATTTTAAATTAAAATAGTTTTACTAAATTTAATTATACAATGCAAAGAAAATATTCGAATTAAACTAATTTTCGATATCTCTTTTTAAAAATTGTATATATATCCTCATAGAAATAAGTAATATATAACCCAAAAGCCCTGTTTTGGACATAAAATTTTATTTTTCAAGAATTTAAAAAAAGTAAAATATAAAAAAAAAATTAATATTATATTTAAGCGAAACCGAATGCGATAAATATAATTAAACCCATTGCAAGGCACATAACCCCATAAATATAATAAGCCCGGAGATATTTATCACTTAAAAACATTAAATCAGTCATGTACCAGCTTACACAACCTCCAATACCCCATATAATTATATCGGTTATTATATTTGCAGGGCCGTCGGGTCTCACTTTCATACCTGCAAGAAGAAGTAGTGTGTTTTCTATAACTTCCCAAAGACCCGCGATAATAAAGATTATTACCCAATAGAGTACGAAACTTTTGAATTCCGGTTCGTTAATTGGGTCTTTTGGAGCACCAGTTCTATTTTTAACTATCCAACCAATTGTGAAAGCAATAACAAAGAGTGAAACACCCCAAAGGAAGTGTGCTATTGACCAAAAATCAAATGAGGCAATTGAGAGTTCTAGTTCGTTCATCGCTACTATAGGAACACCAAAAACTGCGGCTATAACGGCAGTTAAAATCAATACTAGGAGTAATCCCAGCATTATTAAAAGAGGTATATTTCTTTTTTTCATAATTAAAATCACTTAATTATTTTGATTTAATTAGAATTTCATTTTTAGTAACATCGAATAAGATATCTTATAATTAATAACTTGACTTTTTTACTAAAATCATTAAATAATAGGCAATACAGCCTTTTATTAAATGAAGGGAGTATAATGTTTATTTTTCTTTTCTACATACTGCTGGTGATACTCCTCTGCTTCCCAAAAATCTGAAGCGGGTACTATTTGAGTAACTATTGGTCTTTTAAAACGATTAGAAGCTTCTATCTTATCCTTAGAATTCTCGGCTTTTTCCTTTTGCTCTGAATTTAGATAAAAAATTGCTGAACGATATTGTGAGCCAACATCAGGACCTTGCCGATTCAGAGTTGTGGGGTCATGAATAGACCAGAATATATCTAATAATTCTTCATATGATACCTTAGAGGGATTAAATAAAATTTCTACAGCCTCTGCATGACCAGTTTTATGAGAACACACGTTTTTATAAGTAGGATTAGAAAAATGGCCTCCAATATATCCCACACGAGTAGATAAAACGCCTTCAATCTTTCGAAAATTCGCTTCTACTCCCCAGAAACAACCAGCAGCAAAAATAGCTTTTTGATTTTCCATAATTTTTAAAAAATAATTTTGAGTGTTAAACCTGAGTCTAATTTTCTATAAATATGAGATGATTATTAGGTTTTTTTTATAAGCAATAAAAAGCAATGCTTTTAAAGTTTATAAGGCAAGCATTATAATACTCACGATTACTTGTGAAATGTATGGAATCTAAAACAACTGAAGATAAATGGAAAAAAAAGTTAACTAAAGAACAATACAAAGTTCTTCGTGAAAAAGGAACTGAACCACCATTTACAGGAGAATATGTGAAGCATCATGAAAAAGGAATTTTTAAATGTGCAGGATGCGGGGCTCCTTTATTTTCATCTGATGAAAAGTTTAATTCTGGAACAGGATGGCCTAGCTTTTATAAACCTCTGAATAAGGATAATATAGATGAAAAAGTAGACAAGAGTTATGGGATGGTCCGAACTGAAGTCCTTTGTAAAAATTGTGGTGGGCATCTAGGGCATGTTTTTGATGACGTACCTACAAATAAAGGATGTCGATATTGTATCAATTCGATCTCATTAGATTTCGATAAGAAGCAGGAAACCTCATAATATAATTACTATAACATTATATGAAGTTAACGTTTGATCTTGAGATAAATATTATGGAAAGTAAGTATCTAAATGCTTATATTTATAGACATAAGTATAAGAATTAATTGTTTTTTGATAATAATTCTTCTCTTCTACGACGGTAATACACTATGGGATTATCACCTTGAATTAGTTTTTCTCCCATTTTTAATTGAGTTTTAATTGGTTGCTGTGTTAGAACAACGTTTCTATCCTGATGTAGAATGATGATATTAAATTTATTGGCTAACCAATTAATAAATGATTTTAAAATAGGGATTCTTAGAAATCTTTGATAAAATCTCATATAAAACTTCGTATGTGTTTCATCTATTGGAACAAAAGCTATAAATATCCGAACCTTATCCCCTAAATAATTCTGCCAAATATGTGGAAATTTAAATTGAAGGTGAAAAACCTTCATTTCATCCGTGAATTCTTCAGATTTTAAAGGTTTGGTCTTTCCATCATCCTTTTGGTTATAAACCCAAAAGGTAAACTCATTCCCATCTTGGGAGGGTTCAACCAATGGCCCATGAACAAGTGTTTGATAACCTCGACCAATTGTATTATGATGAACGTAAGGTAAATGAACAACGTCAAGTTGATTCTCTATTGCCCGAGAATAATGAACCGGCCATACTTCAGTATGTGTTTTGTATGAGAATTTGTTATCAATATCTTGGAAAAATGGAACGGGAGGATATTCAGGTAAATGTTCTCCCCACCACATCCATATAAAATCATGGTTTTCTTTAGTAGGATAAGATATAACTTTAAAGTGTTCTGGCACCAGAGTATTTTTGCCATTAGCAGGTATTATAGTACATTTTCCTGTCTTATCATATCTTAAACCATGGAATGGACATTCTACTCGATCTCCATTATCACAAATTTTTCCTATACTAAGAGCTGCGCCTCGATGAGCACATTTGTCTTTTAAACAAATGATATCTCCATCTTTACTACGCCAGAAAACTAATTTTTCTCCCAGTCTTGTAACTCCAATGAGTTTGCCTTTTGGAACCTCTCTAGATTCCAGTACAGCATACCATTGATTCCTAATCATATTTAATCTATAGTTAAAATTAAAGACAATTTAAGATGTTGCATCTAATAATTTATAGATTTATTCATTTGACCACTATGGAGAAAATAACTCTCATTAGTTTGTATTCCATTCTGAAAACCCAAGAATACTTCCACAGAAGGGACAATACCACATCTTTTTTCTGTGTGTATATTCACCTTTAAATCCTCTGAATTTTTTTCTTCCTTTTTTATCTATCTCAACAGCATAAAAATCAGATATGTGAAGTTCTTTTTTACAAAATGGGCATTTTGGTTTTACATGAGATGTCGATTTGAAATCATATCCACAACTGGGGCAAATTTGTTTATCAATATCAAGATCTAGTCCACATTTCCAGCAACCTTTAAGAAACATGAGTTATCAAATTTAATTTATTAAGATTTGAATTTCTAATTGTTTTGATTAAGAATAAAGCTTTCTATATTTATATAGATTTCAATCTATTATTATTTTAAATGTTTAGATCCTAGTGGATTATACACTAAGAAAATATTTAAAATTTCTATATAGAATATTAGGAATGTTATTATATATTACATTAATGATGATATCTTTAACTATGAGAATTATATTATTTTTTGAATGATATTTGATAGTTTAATATTCTTAGTTATATATATAGTTAATAAAGATGGGATTTCATAAATTTCTCATTCTCTTATTTCTTTAAATGAATAAATACTCTAATACAATCTAAGTTAATGATATTCTTGCACATATAAAAGCCTTGAATTTAAAATAAATATAATTTAAATGCATGATTAACTTAGTAAACCTTATGCCAGAAATCAGTGCTAGAAACGTATTAAAGGGTAAAGTAAAAAAAGTAATTCATGGTGCTATAAACTCTGAGGTTATTGTTCAATTACCGGGAGGGATTGAAATAGCTTCTATAATTACAAAAGCATCTGCTGAAAAGTTAAAACTAAAAGCAGGAGTGGATGTATCAGCAATTATAAAAGCTACTAATGTTATGTTAGCAACCGGTTTTTAGTTATACAAAATTTAGAGCTTAAGAGAATTATATCTAGATCTCCAATGTAAATCTACATCATTCTAAACCTTAGGGTTACTTTTACTTTTTTTTCTATAAGGTTTACTTCGAACTGTAATATCATAAAGCCATTTATAAATACTCAGACTCTTAATATTCACGATAGGCTTAGTGGATACTCTGACTTCTTTAATTTTTCTCAATAATACGAGAACGACAGTGATTCGTAAGATTCCAGACAAAAGAAAAATGAAATGATAAGAGTTCATAAAAGAAATATTAATAAAGCTAATAATAGAACTCCCAAGAAGCCCCCCGCCAATTATAGCTAATCCAATCAAAGAGTTATAAATAGCAATATACTTACCTCTCCTTTTAGATGGAATATTATCGTAAATAAAGTTAGACGCTGCTAAATTGAATGCTGTCCAGCCAATTCCACTAAATATTTGAATACCGAAGAAGATTTGGAGAGGATTAACGTAAATTATCCAGAAAAGGGGTAAAAAAGGGATTATGACTGCTCCAATACGAAGCAATTTCACATTTCCGAATCTATCAGAAAATCTCCCCAATAAAGGAAAAAAAATGAGTCCAACCAAGGTTGAGGATAAATTAATAATCATAAAAATAGAATAATCGAAGTTTAATTGGGTTAACATATAAATTGAGAAGAATGGCTTCGCAATCCATTGCCCAAATGTTAAAAGAGAGACAAATAAAGTGAAGTGCCCAAAATTACTTTTAGGAATTTCTTTAATGAATTGGCTAGTTTTTATGTGATCATTTGTTTCAAAAAAGAAAGGAGGATAATAATGCTTAGTATAAAGAAATGCTGAGATCAAACGAGAGATAAGTCCAAAAATAAATAACAAGATAAATCCATAATAAACTAAATCTTGAAATTTAAACCAATCTAACAAAAAAGATAACAAGATAATTCCAATTATCCCTATCGATTGTGTAATTAGATTCCTTTTTGCAAAATATCTACCTCTATTATTTTCGGGAACAATATCTCCCATTAATGAAAACCATGGAGGAGTCATAATTCCTGCGAATAACATATAAATCAAAAAAACAATTATCAATGTCCAAGGGAGATATGATTGAATAAGATTAAATTGATATAGAAGAGCTATAATTATGAATATAGGCCATATAAGAGCCTGTCCTAGAATTCCGCATATTAAAATATTTTTTCGCGACTTATTTTCAATTTGACGAGAACCTATCATTTGTCCAATTGGAGATGCTAAATTTCCTAAAGAAGATATTATCCCTGTTTGAAATAATGAGGAATTAATACTAAGAGAAAACGGAACGATATAGTTATCTGCTAAAACACTACTAAATACTCCAAAAGATCCTTCAGCAATCGAGACCTTCATTGTTTTCTTTTTGAGTTTTTCTTCAATGTAGACATCAATATCATCTAATGGAGCTGAAATTTAAATCACGAATTTTAATTATTAAGTAATATCCCCATAAAAGGAGGGTTGTTATTATTCATTTTAAATGATTCAAGTAATTAAAAAATGCAACATTATCATTTTTTTGTTTTCCTTATTTATATTAAAAAAGTTTAAATACTCGATTACATTCAAATTAAACTTAAGAATCATGAAAATAATTTATCTCTTTGTTCAATTTGGATTCTATAAAAATCTCTGAAAGAGTTTTATTTTATTTATTACGCTAATAAAAGTACAATATAAATATGATAATTAGACTTGCAAGATAATTATAATATTTGAGGTTATAAAAATGATAAATGATATTGAAAAAAAAAATATTGGGTATTTTCAAAGTCCAAATGACCAGCAAATCACAAAAGAGGAAATTAAGAGTGATTTTGCATCCGATAATATAATTTTAGAAGACCTTACTATAGAGCCTAAATTAAATGATAATCCTTTGCATAATTTCTACAACTTTCCAAAATACTATGATAAAGCTTTTACTAGAGACGTAAAGAGCGATATATCTTTTTTCAAACAGTGTTTTCACCAATATTCGAATGGAGAAGTTAAACGAGTTTTAGAACCTGCATGTGGTCCGGGCATGTTCTTAGAGAGTCTACCAGAATATGGATATTCTATTTTAGGATATGACTTAAATCCAGCAATGGTCAAATATGCTAAAGAAAAGCTGAGAAAGTCTAATATACATGTCAATCAAGCTGATGTAATTGAAGGAAATATGAAAAACATGAAATTTGATGAAAAATTTGACGCTGCTTTTATCTGTATTAATAGTTTAGGATATTTAAGAAGTGAAGAGGAAATTTGTTCACATTTTAAAGTTATGGCAGAGTCTTTAAAAACAGGTGGGATTTATATTATTGAAATAAGTTGCAAATGTGATGATATTAGGAATGAAAAAAAGTTCGACGATACATGGTATGTTAGAGAAGATAATTTTGATCTGGAGTTAACTTGGGCAATAAATTGGTATGATCTGGAGCAAAGAATCCGACATGTCGATTTTCATATGGTCATCAATGATAATGGATATAAAACTGAGGTTGAAGAGGCTCATGAGCTTCGACTATGGATATTTGATGAATTTAAGCAATTTTCGAAATCTGGTGGATTTGAAATTGTTGGAATCTACAATCAGAATTATGAAACAATTTCTGAAAATATCCCTATTACTGGAGAATTAGGTGCATTATTTTTCATTTTGAAAAAGATATGTTAAATATTAATTTTAAACATCCATTCTCAATAATTCTGGTTTATTAATAATAATTTAAAATATTAAAAAATAAATAGTGAGTTAAGACTCATAATTAGCAAGATTATCGAGATACCATTTATATAATAAGGGAATATCTTCTATTTTATTAAACTTAATCAATTTATCAAGCAAGACAATAAAGATTTTATCATACCTTTTTATTAAATTCAAAGTTTTATCATCTTTAATCTCTATCAATTTGTTATTATTTATATCGATAAAGAACAGTAAATATTTTTCAATAATTACATTTTCTGAATCCAATTCATATTCAATTTCTTCTTTAATATCCTTAATAAAAAGTCTTAATGTCTTTCCTATAGTTATCCAGCCTTGAATATAATTGCTTTGTGTCTTATTTAGAACAAAAAATTTCCCAATTACTTCATTTGAATTACATTTATTTAGATTAGTTACATTTTTTGCCATACATATCTTCACCTAATTTTGCTTTTGTTATATTAAGAAAAATGAATTATTCGAGAAATATTTAACCTATTTTTTCTAAATATAAAATTAAGAATTCTCTAAGGTGTTTTTAATTCTCTTTAATTTGGTTATTTTCATAATATTAAAATGCTAAAGAAAAAGTTAAAAGCATTTACTTAAACTAAACCTTTTAGAGATCTCTTTATAATCAATTTAACTAACTTTTTACTTAGGAATCCAGTTGTAAGAATATCTGCGAATTCTAATCGGTCAAGATATAATCTCAAACTTTTAATTTTATAGTTTTGGTACTCTAAGACTTCTGCTATCTTAACACTCAAATTCTTACCTTGTTTAAAGGTTACATGCATGATGAATTCCTCAAAGAAGATGTTTTTTTCAACTATAATAACAATAGGTTCAAATTGTACTGTATCAAATAAGTTAAAAAACCAATTAAGCCATTTTTTTAGATGAGTTTTACCTCTTAATTTTAATCCAAGGATTTCAATCTCACAGTTTTCAGAGAAATATGCGGCCAGCTTATTTATATCTTTGAGTTCCAAATCATTATCTAGATCTTCCGCAAGTTTAATAATCTTATCTTTATCTTGATAATCATTCATTTCAGAAACTTTTATTTTTTTCAATTAATGATCTTTTATATTTCAAAATAGAATATAAACATAGACTTTTAAGTGTTTTAAACCTCTTTTATAGAAACTTCAGATAATCATAAATATTTAGAATTTGTGTAGATTTTTTAATGTTAAAAGTTTTTAATCTCAAAGGTAGAATGTAAATTTAAATAAGAAAAGCAAAATGTCAGATGAAGAACTTCGGGATCAAATTAATAAAATAGCAGTGGAAATAGAGAAAATTGAAGAGACAGCAAAGCAAAAAGAAGAATACTTTAAAAATAGAATTAATGAAGAATTTGATCCAAAAATTAAAGAAATCGAATCAAAACTGCAGAGAGAACAAGCAATACTTGATGAAATTGTAAAAAGTATTGAAGAATTAGAAGCAAATAAGAAAGAAATGATTCCTATTGTAAAAGATTTGGAACAAAAATATAATGATTTGAAAAAGGAAAAGGAAAAATACATAAATGAACAGTGTAAAGCGATTTCTAAAGAAAGGAAAGTAAAGACGAAAGAAATCGACCGAAATATTAGATTGCTAGAAAAAGAGTTAAAAACAAAAGAAAAGAAATAACCTATCAATATTATTTGCAAGGATAAAAAACACTTAGAAGCTATAAAAAGGTATACTTCTTAATTGAATCAATTTTTTATAGCTTTTAAAATATTAATTCAAACCTTATAAGCTATTTCACTCTATTTTCTGTATGAATAATCAATTAGAGAAGTATGGAGAAGATTTTCAGGAAAAATCTAAGTATATCAGAAATAACTTGCCACAGCACCAATTGGATTGGTCAAAAAAGCCTGATTCCTTTAAGACATATCCAAATGCGATAAAAACAATTAAATTACCCGATCCAGAATTTGATAAAGAAATAAATTTCTGGCAAGTAATCTTGAATAGACAATCTACTCGTAAGTTTAAAAAAGAGTCAATAACGCTCAAACAACTTAGTCTTTTATTGTTTGGGATGGGTGGTTTAACTCGTATTTTTCCTCAAGTTGCTTTTAGGACAGTACCGTCAGCGGGAGGATTATATCCTATTGAGGTGTATCTCGTGGTAAATGATGTTGAAAATCTTAATCAAGGGATTTATCACTACAATATAGCAAAACATAGATTAGAATTATTAAAAGATGGAGACTTTCGATTAGAGATTGCAAAAGGCTGTTTAGATCAAGAAATGGCATTTAATTCAGCAGTAAGCTTTGTATGGACCGCGATTATAGAAAGATCCAGATGGAAATATCTCCAAAGATGTTATCGTTATATTTATATAGATGCAGGTCATATAGGTCAGAATTTTTATTTAATTGCAGAGGCGTTAGGATTAGGATCGTGCACTATTGGTGCTATTTACGATGATGAGATCAATGATTTATTAGGAATTGATGGTATTAATGAAACAGCAATATATGTAGGTGTTATTGGAAAAAAAATCAAGTGAAGTATTGTGAGTATTGATTATTAAGCACTAATTTTTAGAGATATTTTTAGTCTATTGACTATTTAGTTTTAAACCTGTTTATCTCTTTTTCTTAAAGTAATCAGTAAAATTATATAAATCAGCGACAACATCATTGGCAGGGGTAATATCATTTGTAGGGATAATCGGCCAAAAAATACGCTTGCCATTTTTTAATAAATTATAAACATGACCAACAACCGCTGAAATAGCAACGGTA
>CAYNEU010000378.1:0-2458 GCA_964396275.1 uncultured archaeon
ATGCTGTAGTAGTTATTATTTTATTAATTGCGGGATTTCTTTTCGGAATCTTAAGCGCTATAGCGGGGATAGGTGGTGGTGTGTTTTTTGTGAGCATTATGGTTCTATTATTTCTTATTCCTATAAATATAGCTGTAGATACTTCTGCTTTTATTATATTAATTTCTTCTGGGGGCGGATTTTTTACTTATTTCAGAGAAGAAAGACTGCATATTAAACAAGTTCTTATATTTGCATCATTTTCAATATTGGGGAGCATTGTGAGTACAATTATATTCGAATTCTTTGAATTAGATAGTACATTATTAAAAATTATATTTGCTTCAACAATACTGATAGCTGGATTAAATATGATATACAAGGTAATTAAATCTAGAAAATTTAATTCCTCTCAAGAGGAATATGAAAATAATTTCATACTTAATGATCATGATTACCAATCAAATTTGAAAAAGTCAATACCATTATTTTTTTTAGCAGGTTTTACTGCTAATCTGTTAGGTATTGGAGGAGGTATAATCAATACTCCGGTACTTAACATAATTCTTCAATATCCCATTCATAATGCAACAGCAATTTCTACGGGTATAATATTTTTTACTGCAATATATAATACTATTGCTAAAAGCATTTTCGGTCAAATAGACTACTTAATTGGAATTTTAATTGGATTAGGTGCTATTTTGGGTTCAATTTTTGGGGCTAAAATTTCTGGAAAAATACAAAAGAAAAATCTACAAATTTTGGTTGCTGTTGTGTTAATGGGTTTAGCAATTAGAATGTACTTTTAGGATGTGATTTTTAAAACTTTATAAATTGTGAAATTTAATTTTTATTTGGATACACCTTAAAAATAACTTCTTGGGGTGGAATTAATTAAAACTGAAAATACAAGTAAACCTGAAATTTCTATAAGCAATCAAATAAAAAAATTTGCTATAAACGGTCTTTATGGATTTAATACCATTATATTAATTGGTATGGGTAGACGCTTAGGTATTTTTAATTACTTATATGAAAAAGCCAAATCATCTTCTAGTTCTGGTAATAAAACGGAAGTAACATTTACTCCAATTGAACTATCTGAAAACTTAAATTTAGATTTTAAGTATATAGATGGTTGGCTTCATTTGGCACTTGAATGTGGTATATTTGAGATCGCAAATTCTGGGCAGAAAATTTTGAAAACGGCTCCCTATGTATATGATTTACTTATTGACCGAAATAATGAATTTTATATTGGAGGAACGCTCGGAGCATTCTATTATATGGCTCCAGCTCAGGATATTTTAATAGAAAATTTTAAAACAGGTAAAATATGGAGCATATTGGATTTAACTGGAGATATTATGAAAGATTTACAAGAACGGGGGGCAAGGTTTGGTACTTTAGTAGAAAGATTGTTTTCTAAAAATTATGAAAATTTTTGTAAAAATACACTAAATGAAGGCATTATTCTTGAACTAGGATGTGGCTATGGATTTAATCTTGAAACTTGGGCTAAAAAGTATAGAGAAGCTAGATTTATAGGAATTGATATCGATCCTCTTGCATTAGCACATGCAAAAAAAATAATAGATACACATAGTTGGAATGAAAGAATTGAAATTTTTGAGACGGAAATTGATGAATTTGCCCATTCCTTTAAAAAGAAATTTGATTTGATCATATTAAATCAAGTTCTCCATGAGATGAACACTGATGAGAATTACCGAAGAGGTGTATTTATCAATCTATATTCCTTGTTGAAGGATGATGGAATTTTACTGATTGGAGAAAGTATGATTCCTGACACTTTTGCTCCAAAAAAAAGATTTCAACTTTTTGATATTACACATAAGTTTACAGAAGTAAAGGCCTCGCTTTTTTATGACGAAAAAAGCTTTAAAGAATTTATTGATTTAACTCCATTTACCAAAGCAAATTTTATAAGAGAAGGTGGAGATTGCATCTGGGTAATAAAAAAATAAAAAAACCTATCATCTATTAAAACATATTGCCCTTTTCAAATTGCGTTCGGAGCCTAAACAATGGGAAAAAGAGCAAAAAAAAGAAAAACAAATCATACAAAGTACAAGATAGTTAAAATTCTCTCTAAAGTTTTAAATCATTTTAATGATAATAAAGAATTATCTCTGAATGAAAAATTTTAAAGTGTTCTATTTAAATGAGTAATGGATTTAAACTTCTTCGAGTAGAATATATTTTTTCTGTAATAATACCATGCTTATTATGCATATATTTGAATGGATATGATATAGTATCTCATATTTGGATTTTAGCAGGGTTTGCTTTTTATGCGATCACGGGAAACACCCTTAACGATGTCATTGATATGAAAGATCCCAATGAAAAAGAAACACTAGAACGAGTGAAAGGATATGGCAGAAAGGAAATTGCTGTTCTCGCAATCGCAAGTTTTATGTTAGGAACCATGTGTTTCATGAATGATATACTA
>CAYNEU010000379.1:0-4462 GCA_964396275.1 uncultured archaeon
CACGGCCCTGCTGGTGGCAATTCACCAGCGCACGGGCCTGGTCACGTTCTGGGGCCCGACCGCCGGTGCGGACCTGGGCCGTTATCCCACGCGGTTCAAACTGAGGTGGCTGATGGAGGTGGTGGGGAGAGCCAGTCCCTCGCTCCGAGTGCCCCCGGGCCCCCGGGGCCACAGGCGGTGGAAGGTGATCTGCGGCGGCGGGCCGGTCCAGGGAAGGCTTGTGGGAGGGAACCTGAGCATTATCGCCAGCCTGATGGGCACTCCTTTCGAGATCGACACCCGGGGCGCCGTGCTGTTTTTCGAGGATGTGGACGAAGAACCTTACCGGATCGACCGCATGCTGGGTCAACTGGCGCTGGCCGGAAAGCTGGCAGCGGCCCGGGGCATTCTGGTGGGACATTGCGTGAACTGCGAGCCCGCGGGCAGGATGAAATATTCTTTCCGGCTGCGGGAAGTGCTCCGGGACCGTCTTGCCGGACTGGGAATACCCGTGCTCTACGGGGCAGCTTTCGGCCACGAGCCGGACAAAATCACCCTGCCCCTGGGGGTGATGGCGCGCGTGGAGACAGCTCCACCAGTTCTCAGGCTGCTCGAACCCGCGGTTAGCTGACCCCACACTCACATCTCATGCACATTTTCTATCAACAATAGAGGCTTAATTCTCTGAGTAAACTTTGAATATTTTGGCTTTGCAATTACTTTAATCTAATTATTTTTTGAATTATTGCCAATTATAAGGGATTAATCAAACATAATTTAAAAATTCAAACAATTAATATAACCTTTTAAATATTCGACAGATTGCTAAGGCAATCCAAAAGGGAAGATTTTTATCCTTTGTTTTTAATAATTTTAAATTCCATAGTCCATTTTCTAATTGTCTCTCTCTTAATGTTCTAAGTGCTAATTCGATTTGAGGATGAGATGGAGTGAACCCTAAGTTAGAAAGAGTATCAAGGGAAGATACAATATCCGTAAACCAAAAAGGAAATGATACTCTGAACCAATAATCCACAGTTTTACGATCAGGATATTTATCAGGTTTAAAGAATCTTGAAGCTAAGAGTTCTCCTGCTGTTTTAGCTTCTTTTAAATTTCGAAATTTAGGATGAGCGGCAAAAGCTCTCAATACAACACCAGTAATCATATGCGAAAAGGGTTTTCTCTTATTTGGTTGTAATACTTCTTCACCATCTACAACTTCTGACCACTTCGCATTATTTGTTCTTATGGGTGCTGCCCACCCTCCATCATCTTGTCTAACTGATAAAAGCCATTTAAATCCTTTCTTTATTTGTTGTTCATCCTCATATCCCGCTTTTACTAAGAGCTCCATTATACCAGCAGTATAATTTGGGGAATATTGATTTCCATAAATCCCTCTAAAATCTCCTTCTTTAGTTTGAAATGAAAATAAAAATTCAGCTGCTTTTTGTATTGCTAAATGTCGATTATTTAAACCATACTTTTCTATAAGGAATCCTAATTGCCTATATGTTTCTAATTGATTATAATTTTCTTGTACCCTTAAATCTTTTTTACTACTAAGATATTTCCACGAACCATTATTTAGTTGTTTTTTAAATATTTTCTCTACTTCTTGTTGTTTCCATAATGTTTCAATAGATTCAACTTTTTCATTTAAAATGTCTCTTTTAACAAAATATTTGATTGTGATATTTTCATTTGAAAGGAGAGTGGGTAATGGATTAAACCTTAAATACTCTTTACATTTTTCCATAATTTGACTATATCAAATTCTTTCTTAATTAGATTAACGATCTACTTTTCATTTATAAAATAATAAAGAAAAAAAAAAATTTAAGTTTTGATTAAGTATTTGTTTTTACTATTTAACTCTAATGATGATGCCAATGATGACACCAATGATGAATCCAATGATGATGGCAATAACAATGCCCATGATGATGCCAATGCTTCCAATCTGCGTGGAAACTATAAGTAGTTCCGAAAGTGTGCTCATATCCTGGTTGATTAGCAACCACCATTACAACAGTAGTCTGAGTACGTTTTTTATTTTTAACAAGCATGAACTCATCCCCTGTTTCAGTATCATCATTGATTCTCATTCCGTCTACATGATTGCAAGTTTTATAAGGTGTACCATCCTTCTTGAAATAGGTTGTCGATTGGATGAAACTTACTGCAAAATGATTATAAATTATCTCATCGTTTAAATACCATCCATAACCTTCTGGACTAACAGTCCAGTCACCAACCGTTTCACAATCATCATAGAATCCAATTTCAGGTATTTCTATATCATCAATATACCATCCTGAACCAAGTGTATATGCATCAGTCCAATAAGTAAAGGACAATTCTATAGTGTGTCCTGCGAATGGTGTGAGATCCATTACTTCTGTGTATAGGCCACCACTGTCTCCTGTAAAGCAGTTCCATGTTCCTGTATAATTATACATATATGGCTCTCTTTCAGTAGGAGTGTATGGATTGTCCTGGGCAAAACCAAGATAATCTGTAGTGTAAAGCCCTGGTAGTGTGGTCCACAATCCAGTATCATGGTCATAAACCTCTACATAGCCATAATCCCAATCTAATTCGATTGAAAAGTAGTTTGAGAAATAAAGCGTTGCTCCTGTAGTAGGTACATCAAAGGTTTGACTAAGTGTCCACCATGACCAGACTTCTCCATCAGAATACCAATTATGTGTACCACTGGTTGGTGCGGCGCCACATGTATCAGCACCGTCGAATTCTACTTCAAATAATGATGGAGCATCAGTAAATTCTACATAACTCGCAGTGTAAGGTAATCCACGACCAACTAAAATATATTCGCCATCATATGGATATTCATTCACAAACCAATCGAAATAGCCAAGACCTGTATACCAACTGTCCCACAATTCCATTGAAAGCTGTATACTCATACCATCTGAGTTTTCGGAAGGAATATCTAATTCATAATAACCATATCTTCCCCTTCCAAACGATGTATCATCAAGATAATTTGCGATACACCAGTCTTGGAAGATTTGATCAAATGATCTATGTATACCCATTGCTGCAAGTGCATTTTCCCATCCTGCAATTCCATTCGCCTGATCTTCAACTAGATAGGTTAATAATTCTGCTCCACCGTAGTGTTCATACATATAGTACGTCCACAGAAAGGATGCGCCATAATCAGCTAAATATCCTTCCCATATCGTTAATGGAGTATCCCAGAACCAGAGTAGATACTCCGATATATGTCCTGGAGAGAATCCATAACCACAAATCCATTCAGCTAAAGTTGCACAGCCTTCATCAACCCAGGAAAATTCATCAGGGTCTCTGTCATAATGGATAAGGTGCTGAAATTCATGGGCAAAGGTTCCTTCATATTGCCAAGCTAATACACTGAGATATGAGTAATCAAATCCATTATAGGGATCGACCATAGGTGGATTTTCACCTTGCCTTCTCCACCATTGGTAAGTGTCCATGTGAAATGCATTTACACCCGCATCAGCGATTTGAGACCAGAAATATCCCATAATAAACCCCTGAGCGTCTTCAGGGTGATAGAAAAATTCATCTTTAACGTTGAATACCATAATTTGAACTGTCCCATCCCCATATGGACCAGGTCGTACCGCAGGATCATCATTATACATACCAAAGTATTCGACATCTGTATCGTGGATATTATTATCGAACTCATCAAGGATTTCTAATAGATCTGCTCCAGTTATATAATCAACATAACCCGGTGGTAAATAATAGCCACTTGGATAATCTGGATCAGGGTAGCCAGTAGAAGTCCATGGATAACTAAAAAACCATACATCATCAGGACTATAACCAGGCGCACCATTATCAACATACCAATCATATACTGGATCCAATGCAATCCAAATATTACCATAGGTACCATTAAAGATATTTTCAAAATAGAGATCTTCTAGCGTGCCGTAATAATCGTTAATGGTAGGATAAAGCCATGGACTATTTGGTGGTTTAATGGTTGCACCCTCAAGTGATAAAGTATCAGCAGACTCGCAATCATAAAGTGGTTCTACATCAAAGAGTGATTTTTCACCCTTAATATCACCTGTTACATTTAACATTGTTGAAAAGCTAGCAATACTTAAAAAGGTGAAGACTATTAAAATTGTAACTAGTTTTTTTCTCATTTTTATATCATCTTATTTTTTTTTTTAAATTTGTTAGAAATTTTTTTCCCATTTTTGCTGTTCACATATTCAAAATGTTGTCTCATTTGAACATATTACAAACAAAGCCAAAAAGTCCTAAAATTTCTGCAAGTGGTTTAAGCTCTACGAAATTCTAGACATTTTCAGTGATTTTTTATTATGCCGAGTTATATATAAATTTTTTTTTTTCATTTGACAAAATTGAAAGTATGGTTATATTCCCATTGTATATTTATTCTTAATAAAGAACACCCTAATGAGTTCTAAAAACTATTTAA
>CAYNEU010000380.1:0-1845 GCA_964396275.1 uncultured archaeon
AAAAAAGATATACAAATCAGAACGTTAATTAGCGAAAATGAAACAAGTTTGCAACGGATAGCGAACAAGAACGCAAAAGTTATGGTTGAGCAGCAAATACAAATGGAAGAGATCAAAATGAACGATCAAGAATTTAGAGAGAAATTTAGAATTACCGGATCTAATATTAGTCGATGGTGGAAAAGGACAATTAAACGCAGGATTGTCGATTTTGAAAGAATTAAGCCTTGATATACCCATTATTGGGTTAGCTAAAAAATATGAAGAAATATATCTACCTTCTAAAAAAGAACCAATAATATTACCGAAAAATTCCTCTACTTTAAAACTATTCCAAAGAGTTAGGGACGAGTCTCATAGGGTGGCTTTAAAATTACATAAAAAACAAAGGGAAAGGAGAATAAAGGGTTCGGTTTTAGATGATATTGAAGGTATTGGGCCAATAACTAGAAATAAATTACTTAATCATTTTGGAAGTGTCGAAAATATTAAAAAAGCTTCATTAGAAGATATATCTCAATTAATAGGAAAAAAATTAGCTGAAAAGGTATTTGAACAACTAAATAAGTAGTATTAATATAAAAAAAGTTAATTATAAATTTTCACTCTTAATCCTCGATAACAGCGCAAATACAATAATCAAAGTTCCTAAGATAATAAAAGTTGCACTCAAATTCCACATCACTAAATATCCCACAAGGGGGTAAAGAATAGCTCTTATAAGACTTGCTATCATATTTATTGTGCTAATCACTGTCGCTCTATTCTCGGTTTCAATTTGCTTATTTATTCCCTTAACAAAAATTAAACTCCTTGAAAATCCAAAACCAATTACAATGAGAATTAAAGGAATGCTAACCGGAATGAAGAATATTATTGCCATTAAAATGAAAGCAATTCCAGGAATTATTGTGTACATTTGTAGAAACCTTCTCTTGTTATTGATTTTGTTTTCTAGAGTTGGAATTATATTGTTAAAGACGATTTGTATAGCTGTCATTGATGTACTTACGAATCCAAAGAAAATTAATTGAAAATTTAAGGCTTCAAGATAAACTTGATAAGTCCATATTAAGAAAAACACTAAAGATTCTGTTATAACCATTTCAACAGCTAATATTCTTAGAATTTTATTTTTTGTAAGTTCTTTTACCCCAGATTTTACTATTGTGATATAATTCTCCGTTTTCTTTCTATCCAAGTCATGATTAGGTTCTTTTAACGTTATTGATATCATTGTTGCGATAAAAAACGGAATGAATATCAAACTCATTACAAGATTCAATGAATAAAACGCACCTATTATCGACCCAATGGGAGCTGAAATTGCGATTCCAAGCAAGCTGAAACTTCTATTTCTAGCTGATACCTTTGAAATATCACTTTCTCTTCCAAGTTTTTTCAATGTATCATATATAAAGGCTGTATCGGTACCTGATGTCAATGCTGCTCCAAAAGCCCAAAGGGTCTCTCCAATAGCAAATATATATATGCTTGGATAACTTCCATAGATTAAACCAGCAAATGCAGTTGATAACGCACCTAGTATTAAAGAGAACTTTCTACTTATATAATCCGCTATTGCACCACATGGAATTTCGAATACTAATATCATAATGGTAAAGAAGCTTTGTAGAAACATAACATCAACAAACATCAATTTTCCCCATGTTAGGAAAAATGGTAATAGGATTCCTGAAATTAAGTGAAAACCCTCTATAAAGTGAATTAGATACGATTTCCATATATTAGCTCTCCAACTTTTTAAATTTATATTAGAATCCTTGCTTTCTACATCTAAAGAAGATTCTACCAACTCTTCTTGAGTGTATTCCTTTAATTCTG
>CAYNEU010000381.1:0-6418 GCA_964396275.1 uncultured archaeon
CCCCAAACCCAAACCCAAAATTAAAATTTAGCCAAGATCAAATCAATAAAACCGTTGATCACACTTTTTCATTTTTAAATAATGATTTAATTATTTTTGATTTTGATAGATGTTTAATTATTGATCCAAATTGTGATTATGAAGATATTTTACTTGTTGTTGAGATAGTTAATTATCAATTACTCGAATTACGTACTTTAGATAAACTCTTAGATAAAAGACTAACAATAGCAGAAGAAGATATCCGTAAATTTTATTTTAAAAGTCAAAGTATATTTAGAAGACTCAAAAAAAAAGTTGGACGTTTAATTCGATTAAGATATGATTTATTATTTTTATTAGAAAATATTGAAAATGTCTCAAAATTGATTGGAGATTACCATTTAGCTGGGATTTATACATATTTAGCGGATTTATTTCAATTAAAAGAATGGAGTAATAGCATAAGGCATCGCCTTGAAACATTAGAAGATATTTATAATGTCACACAAACCAATATTAATGAAAAATTTTTGCTTTATGTAGAAATTCTACTTAGTTTTATTTTTATAATGGAATTTATACTCCTTTTATTTGATTTCTTTTTATAATTCCTAAATATGCTTTATTTATTATGATTCAACTTACAAGAAAATGTCTGATGAAGGAAAATCCTCTGTTTTTTTTGACATTATTTTATCTATGGCCATGATAAAATCTTCATTCGAAATAATTTCAGAATTTCTTCTAATGGCATACATTCCTGCTTCTGTACAAATGCCTTTAATGTCAGAACCTGTGGCACCTTGAGTATGAGCACTTAAATAATTTATTTCAATATTTTCTTCAATATGTAGATTTCTCATATGAACTCTAAAGATTGCTTCTCTGGCTTTTTCATTAGGAATGGGAAATTCTACTATTCGATCAAATCGACCTGGTCTTAATAAAGCTGGATCCAATATATCTGATCTATTTGTGGCTCCTATAAATTTTATGTCACCTCTTTGATCAAATCCGTCTAATTCACTTAATAGTTGCATTAATGTTCTATTGACTTCTCTATCACCAGAAGTATCATCTTGCATCCTAACAGCACCTATTGCATCTAACTCATCTATAAACAAGATAGCAGGTGCTTTCTGTCTTGCTAAATCAAAAATTTCTCTAACATATTGAGCACCTTCACCTATGAATTTTTGAACTAATTCTGTTGCAACTACTTTAATAAATGTTGCATTCGTTTCATGAGCAACAGCTTTAGCGAGTAAAGTTTTCCCCGTTCCTGGTAAACCATAAAAAAGAACACCTTTAGGGGGTTCTATCCCAATCTTTTTGAATAATTCAGGTTTTTTCAATGGTAATTCTATTATCTCTTTAACTTCTTGAATTTGATATTCTAAACCTCCTATATCATCATATGAAACGCCAGTTAGATTATCTATTATTTCCATACCCCTAACAAATGGGTTAAAATTGGAAGGTAATAGTTCCATTACAGCATAATTTCTTTGATTTAAGGCAACATGTAAACCGGGTACAAGCTTCTCTTTTTGCAATCTATTGCTAATTCTAACAATAAAACTAGCGCTAGGTGAACTATCTACGATAGCCCGGTCATTATTTTCATCTAATATATCAGTTATATGTCCCGATACTAATGGAAGTTCACTTAACCGATTAATTTCTTCACGTAAACTTTTTACTTCAAATTCCGCTTTTGTTAACCCATTATTTAATAAATTTATCTCAATTTTTTTTTCTTCTATTTTTTTTTCAAGATGGCGTACATATGAAGCTATTTTCTCAACGTTCTCTGGATCTTTTTTACCATTTTCAATTTCTGTAGCGGTCATTTTATTATAGGGATTTGTTATTAGGACTTAAAATTATGTTAATCCAATTCTTTTCATTGCAACTTCTAAAATCTTTTTTAACATTTCCTTGTATGGAATATTTGCAAAATTACACATTTTTGCTAGATGACCATCCCAACACCAACCAGGATTAGGATTTACTTCTAAAAGCTTAGGATTTCCTTTTGCATCCAAACGCCAATCAAATCGGGCATAATCTTGACATTCTAATCGTTCAAATAATTTAAGAGAACAATTTTCAATAATTTCAATAACATCATGTGGAAGATTTGCGGGAATGGATTTAATATTCCAATAAGGAGAATCTGGTAACCATTTTGCCTCATAACCACATATTTTTGGTAAATCTGAAGGCAAATTTGAATAATCTTCCTCGATTATTGGGAGAATAATAAAATTATCTACTTGATTTCCGATAATTCCAACCGTGAGATCCTTACCAGTAAGAAATTGTTCAACTAAAACTGGTTTATCATAGCCAAAAGTTTCACGAATCTCTGAAATTGCACTTAATAATTCCTCTCCATCATTAACAACACTTCTCTGAGTAATTCCAAAACTTGAGTCTCCAAAATTAGGTTTTACAATTGCAGGAAAATATAAAGGTAAATCTATTATTTTTTCTTCTGGTTTAATGAAAATAGCTTCAGGAACGGGAATCTCTAATTCTTTTGCAATGCCTCTTATTAAGGATTTATCATAACAAAAAGCCAGACATTGAGGTCCAGATCCTGTATATGGAAGTCTTAGAATTTCTAGTAAAGCGGGTATATGCAATTCCTTCCTAGCTTCGTTGTAATAACCTTCGTCACACAAATTTAAAACAAAATCAACTTTTCCTTTCAAATTCTGTAAATCTTGAATAAGAGTGCTGTGATTATCTAAAAATGAAAAATTATATTCATTAAGCTCCTTTAGTGCTGTTTTTAATTGAAATATTGTAAAGAAATCATCATCATCGAATTTATTTAAGGGTTTAAGTACATCGGGTTTAGTAGGGTCTCCAAAAATAACAACACTATTTCTCTTAGCTCTTTTTTCTTTCTTTTTAATCTCTGTCCATTCTTTTTTAACGATAGCGCTAACGATAATCCTTTTTTCCATCATACCTAAATCTTGGTCTCTTTGAGACTCAGGAGTAATTGAGCCATGGAATTTTACATCACTAAAACCCACGTTTTCTAATAACTCTGAAATCCCTCTTTTTGAGTATAATCTTTCTGCATAAAACTGATCCACTAATACTCCTTCATTAACATGGGTTATTACTTCCCGTGAAATCAATTTTTGTTTGTCTAAAGATAAAGATCTTTCTCGACAAACGAAAAAATTCTTATCAATCCATTCCCATGAACGAGGTTGAAAATTTTGTTTAATATATTCACCATCAGTTATATCTATTAATATTTTTCCCCATGGCTTTAAAACACGGAAAGCTTCTTTTAATACCAGAAGATCATCATTAATTGATTCAAAATATCCAAAGCTATTCCCTAAAATCATGACAAAATCAAATGTATCTGGAGTATATTGTAGTTTTCTCGCATCTCCTTCACGAAATTTGCATGAAACCCCACTTTTTTTAGCGTTTGCTTTAGCTTTTTGAATTAGAAACCTTGAACGATCTAATCCATATATATTTTTAAAGTTATTATTAGCAAGTTGAATAGAATGTCTTCCTTGTCCACAACAGAGATCGAGAATTTGATGTTCTGGTTGAAAATTCATTATTTTCAAAAAATAGTTCACTTCAAATTCAGTAATTTTTTGATCTTCTACTACATCCCCATCTGTTTTTAGATAATAGGCGTTAAATATCCTTTTCCACCAATCTTTTTTGACATATTCTTCTAAGTCAACAACAGGACCAAGACATTTGGATGAATTTTTATCTTTACTTTCAAAATTTCTTTTTTTATTATATATGCTTTCTGTTTGAGATGTCATTATGGTTTTATATTAAACCTTTTGATTTTGATACATTTCGAATAAAAATAAGGCTTTTTAATTCGAACGAAGTTATTAAGAGTTTTATATTAAATCTAAAAAGGGATACAAAGAGATTAATATTTCTTAAACTTGAAATTGGAATGTTATCTGTCATCTATTATTTAATCGGTTACCCTTATTTTGTTATTTAGATTTAATTTTATTTCATTCTATTAAAAATTTATATTTGAAGTTAAATATAAATAATCTTACTTAAAAACTTTTCTCTTAAATTTTTGTCCTCCAAGACAAATTTTAATTAGATTAGATATCGTGGAATTTATAAAATAATCCTTCAATCTTAGAAATAGAATAATAAGCTAATCTAATGAGATAAATGTGAGTTTAATTTGACACCTTCTCCTCTTTTTACATGGTTTTGGAATAGTAAGTAATTTCTAATAATTAGCTCCCTAAAGTGGTTATTTTGTACTATTGATGAATTTAAATTTTGAATTTATAAGAAAATACAAAAGTGCTCGATTTTATAAATAGTTCTAAGAAAATATTAAATTTTTAGAAGATAATCAAGAATAAAATTTTATTTTTAATTAAAGTGAAAAGCATAACATTATGTATGATAAAAGTTAAATCTTATAGTTTATAAAAGAACCTATAATGAATTTTGAATAATTAACACTTTCAATTACGCTTCTTTATTCTAATTATTATTATTAAAATTAAAAAACTTTAAATATTGAAAAAATCTTTTATCGTAATTGAAAATATATCATTATTTTAATCTATTATAAATAATAAAAAAAGAGGTCTAAATGATGAATACTAAACGAAAATTTGAAAAAGAAAAATTCATGGAAGATGATGATTGGGATGAGGACGTAGAATATGATGATGATACAGATTGGGATGAGGATTGGGAAGATTATGAAGACTTAAAAGAAGACTTTTTCTAATTGACTTTAGAATGATGTTACACCTAATTGGATTCATCCATAATACACAAAATGCTTAATCGATCTAATTTTTTTAATGAATGATATATTATATAAAAATATTAAATTTAAATAACAAAATGGAAAAACGCAATTATTTAGCAATTCTCATATTAATCGGTGGAAGAAGTACTCGTTTTGGTGTTGAAAAAGCGATTATAGACATATATGGGAAACCATTAATTTTACATCAATTAGAAGTATTAGCTAAAATTGATCAAGATATCTATTTAGTCGCTCATTCTGAAGAACAAATTTATAATTATAGAAAACAAATAGATTTTCCAAAAGATACTAATTTTATAGTAGATGATAGGGATATTTTTGAACATCCCAAAATTTTCAAACCAATGTTAGGTATTTATTCTGGATTTAAAGAATTGAATAAATTGGGCTTTGAAAAAGCATTTGTACTATCTTGTGATATGCCTCTCATTAATCCCGATGTAATTAATTTAATGATAAATGAGTCTGAGGAATTTGAATGTTGTATTCCAAGATGGAGTAATGGCTTTTTAGAGTTGTTTTTTGCTATTTATCCGGTCGGGAAAGGATATCTAAAAGCTAAAGAAATTCTGATAACTGAAAATTATGGATTAATAAATTTCATTGATAAGAATTGGAAAATAAATTATGTTTCAGTAGAAAACACTATTCAACCTTTAGATAAAAATTTATCAAGTTTAATAAACATTAATGGACCAATAGATCTTGATAAATTAATAAAATTTAGCAAATAACCCTTGAATTTATAAAATAAAATTTAAAACTGTGTTAGTATAATGAGCGGAAATGATTATAAATACTGTAAATTGGAAAATAACGTTATTTATATAAAAGAGGATTTTAAGAAAAAAGGAAAAGAATATGGCATTGTGAAATTAAATAAAAAACAAATTAATGCACTAGCAGAATGTATAGATTTACAATCGGTAGCTGCATTAGTTTCTCCAAGATTTAGTCAAAGAATAGAACATTTTCTACTACCTCGAATTGATGAAATAAGTAGAATAGTATATGAATTAAAACCATTTCCTGATGAATTGGGAATTGAAATGTCAAAAGAAAATTATACCGATATTCTTAAAGGACTTCAACTTGGTAGTGTTATTAGGGGGTTAAGAGATAGAGGTTATTCTGTAGAGGACTTAAATACAGCACTCAAAAAAATCAAATTTTATAAGTAAAATAAGGTTTTTAAACTTTCAAAATTTTATTTTCCAATACAAATCTTTATTATATAATAATATAAACATTTCTTAGCTACGCAACAAAAATTATCAAAAAATAATAGAAATCTAAAATTTTTAGAATTTCGATTAACTAAGTTATTTAGATTTATATTTCAATATTCCTAAAAAATGAGAATAATAGATAAGTTTATTAAGCTGATACTCTAATTAGAATATTCAACGGAGTAACATATTTTAAATAATTAAAATCTTTAAAAAGTGATATTGTAAATGAAAAGCTATAGAGAACAATTGAACTTTAGAGAAAAAACAGAAGGTAAATGTTGTGAAGATCAGTGTTTAATTCTTAAAGGTGGTAATAAAGTTTGTTTAAATTGTGGAATGGTATTTGATGTTCATTTGGTTGAAAATGAAAGAAGAGCTTATA
>CAYNEU010000382.1:0-6444 GCA_964396275.1 uncultured archaeon
TGCTCCCGGAGTAAAAACAAGTTTAATTGCCCAATATATGAAGAACAAAGGTCATATTATAGCCGGAGAATTTCTTACTAAAAGGGTAAAGATGATGAATTTATTACTTAAACAATTAAATGTTTTAAATGTACACATACTAAATACCGATAGTATTATTTTTCCCAACCGATTTCAGAATTATTTTGATAAAATTTTATTAGATGCTCCGTGTACAGGATCAGGAGCCTTCTTAACTACCCCAGAATTAAAATGGCGACAAAATAGAGGATTTCTACATCAAAATGTTCTTTTGCAAAAGAAATTATTAGAAAATGCTTTAAAAATATTAAAACCCGAGGGGATTTTAGTGTATTCTACTTGTAGTCTCTACCCAGAGGAAGGAGAATACCAAATTCTAGATTTTATGGATTATTTAGACCCTTTAAATTTACCGAAATGGTTCTCTCCAAGTTATATAATTGATAATAATAATATCCCTGGAACGGGTAGATTATTCCCATCGCTGCATCATACTCAAGGATTTTTTATAGGAAAGTTCAAAAAAAAGGAAATATGATTTTATTCATTCTAATTAAGAAAAGAATCAGAGCTTTTTATAATGGTAGATATGCCAAGAAAATATATGACAATTGGTGAAATAGATGCAACCGGAGTAAGGGGTCCGCATGAAAAAGAATTAGCAGATATCAGTAAAGCAAAACATCACTTATTTATTAACTTAGAAATGAATAAGTTAAAAGAGATTGTAGAGGAAGTTATTGGAGGAAAAATAGAAAATATAGGTTTTGATGAAGATTGGACAATAACTATTGAAATGTTTCCAGAAGTAAATATTCACATGGCTTACTCGTATTTTGGAGATGAATTTGGTGATGAAATTGAAGCAGAATTCAAATTTTTCTTTTCGGGGAAGCGAGTTTTTTGGGTACCCGGAGAAGATAGTGCAACGTTTATAGATATTGTTATGAATATTATTGAAAGAAAAATAAAGGGACAAGAACCTTACGAAAAAAAGTATGAGGAAAAAACAGAATTAATGGAAAAAGTTTTACTACAAAGAACGGAACCATTTTATTTTCTTAAAGATGTTGATAAAGAGGATTTAGCTACGTTTCTTGGAGCAAAAGTATGGAAAACAGGGAGTGGATGGAGAATAAAAAAAGAATTTTTCCCAGAAGTTTTCTTAGAAATTATTTGGGAAACACGGAATCATTTAGATATCAAATTTTCAGGCACTAACCTACCAAAAAATATAGATAGTTATCATGTGGAATTAGTAGGTATTTTTTTGATTAATCATATACTTAGGTTTATTACCGTAAGTAATATTGATAAAAACCTTCCTGACATTTGCTATATAATGTTCTCTCGCTATTATACAAAGAATGTTGGAAAATGGAATCATAAAGTAAGATAAATCTAAAAAAAGATATGATTGAAAAAATAAATTAAATGGCTGTCCAAAGTATTGACCTTCCTTTTTTCGCCGCGCGTTTAATTTTTTTAGAATTTTCTAAATCTGACATAACTTTCCAAATTTGTGAATTACTTAATTTAAAATATCTTCTTAATTCCGGAGTTGTCATTTGAGTACCACTCAATAAATTTGGGATTATTCTTATTATTTCTTCAATAGTATCTTCGTCAGAGTCTACAGTAGTTTTTTCTTCTTCATCTTCATCATTTGATTCCATTTCTGTGATTATACGGGAAGCAATTTTATTTAACTGATTAATATTATTATCTACATTCTGAGGTTTCATAAAAAGACAACAGAGTTCTAAATCTCTCGGAAAAGCAACAATATAGAATTTATCATATAGAATTGCTCGTGGTTTTTTAACCGATTCGTTTCCTCCACGAAAAGCTAAGTAGAAATTCATAGCAAAATCATTTAAATTTACACTATTATTTATTTTTGAAAATTCTTTTTTCCATTTAAGAAAAGGACCATCAATCATATCAAATCCAATTAAAGCGGCTCCAAACATTTCACTTTCAGTAAAATTCAATCTTTTAATCTCCTCCTAATTACTATTTTATCTAATTCTTTTTTAATTATATTCATCAATTTAAACCGTTCTGAAGGATTAATAGCAGTTAATCCATAAGTTTTGCAATGGAGTACATCTTCAACACGTTTTACGTCCATTCGCCCATCATTTTTTACCAGGTCTTGTTTATTTGCAATCGCAATAATAGGACAATCCTTTCCTACGAATTTACAAGCATAGTTAATAAGTTCCCTTGAACTTAAAACATTTCGAGGAGTTGAGTCAGTCACTATGAAAATAATATCTGAACCTAAAAGGTAGTCTTTTGAATATGCCCTAAGATAACCGCTTTGACCTGCTAGATCCCAAACTCTCAAAAAATAATCTTCAAACTTAACTGTTTTGAGATCTAATCCATGAGTTGGAATGTATAATCGATCTATCGTCTGTTCGGATAGGAGCTTTAACATTGTAGTTTTTCCCACTGCCGGAGCTCCTATGAATGTTATCTTGACTAGGCGACTTATTTCAGAACTTAAAATTTTATCTCTTCTCTTTTTTTTTGAATTATTAAGAAGAAATGAAGAAAGAGAGAATATGAATCTGGATAATATCTAAATATTACAAAAAAAATAGTAGTATATTAAAAAGAGACGTTATTTACTTTTTAAAAGGAGCTTTTTCATCCATTTGGGTAATAAAAATCCTCCATACCAACATATTGCACTCATTATTAAGATTAATCTAATAATAATTATCGTTGCTTCACTAAAAGGTACAGATGAGTCTAACAACGCTCCAACTGAAAAAGTGATATATGCAATTATTAATAGTTTCCCTTTGAGTTTTACTTCTGGATCTTCAGATTTGAGAGAAAGATTGGCAAATAAAAATCCGGTAATTACGACGATCAAAAGAAATAGTATTAGAAATACCATTATAAAAGACTTATAGTTGACATCTACAGGACCACTCAATTCTCCTATTAAACTTTGATTCAGAAATAAGAAACTGAAAAACAAAATCTCAAAAATAGTTCCAATTACAGCAAATATTGAAAGAATTAATTTACGTTTTTCAGAATACAAGAATTCCGTAAAAGCTAACAACCAAAAAACAATCGCTACAGGTACAAAAATATTACCAATTAAAAAATAAACCCCTTTAGGAATTCCAACACCATTTATTAATGCTATCAAGAAAGAGAGGCTAGAGGGCCACCATGGTTCAGATATAAAAATCCAGGTTGCTCCAACTAATAAATAAATCCTTTCTTTATATTTAAAGAATCTCGAGAGTATTATAAACCCTATTAATAAAGAGATCGCTACAAAAATAAGAGAAAATACTCCATTTAAAGTATCTAAAAGACTTAATGACATATTTTAATTGTGTTTAATTTAATTTGTATAAATAAAAATTAAGCGCTTGGATTATTCAAATTTTGAATTTTTCAAAACTAAATATTGTTAATTAATTTAGAGGGCATATAAAAATATTAAAAATATCAATGAAAATAATGTAGGGGCAATTAAACTTATGGTTAAAAGACTTTGAGAGACCCTGATACATTCCTTAAGCGTATTAATTATAGCATTGAAATAAGAGGGGTCTCCCCAGATCTGAACTTTTTCAAAAGAGTCCTTATAAAGGAATTCTACAGGTTCTAAATTATCCTCAGCTTTTTTGATCAATTTTTCTAATTTTTTTAGAATAAAATTTATTTTTATTTTATCACCAATCGGAGAATAACCTCGATTTGAAAATTGCCTAGCTACTGTATGAGAATCTGATGTGGTAATTTCTGCTCTTTCAATACCTTGATTTTGTAGAAAGTTTAAGATATTAGATCGTATTTGAACATAGGCGTTGTTTCCGTCGAAATGAATTAATACAGTATTCTGGTTCGTGATTGTGTTTTTAAATAAATGAAGTACCATTCCTCCAAATCCAATCCCATCATCTTCAGAAAATTCCCTTAATTGATCCTTTGCAACACCGTATAACATTGGGGCATATTGGATCTTTTTCACAGTTTCACTCTCCATATACTTTTTAGCAACATCAATTAAATCATTAGCTTCAATAGTATTTTTTTTAATTAAAACTTCATCCCCAATTATAGCATTGTGAGAATCTACTATGATTATTTCATTATAACCATTAGATTTAGCTATATTTCTTATATCATTCCCAATTTCTACCTCAATATCATCAGATGGAAGAGGATGTCTTGTTATAAACAAAATTGGAACATTCCCGACTTCAGTACCAATAAGTTTAGCTGAATTAGAAATTTTCCTAGTGAAACCTCTAATTTCTTTAATCCATTTAATTCCTGAGTTTATATCAATTTCATTTATATCTTGTTTAATTTTCTTAATAATTATTTCAACATACCCTTGAGTTGTTAAATTTTGAGAATGATCATTAGTAGTATGATATACCGTAGTTCCTGGGATATCTTGAAATTCTTTATAAATATGTTCTGGTAGATCCGATGAGCCACAAGTCTTAAAAGGACCAAAATGAATGTTTGGTATCACGAATAATCCTTTAATCTTTTTCGTATTGATACTTCGAATTAATAAATATTGTATTTTTACTTCAGATTCTTTACCAATATCATCAAAATAACGCTCAATAAGGTCATCATTTCCATCTGTTAACATTGAAAGTACAAATGCTCTAATAAATGCGTATCCTCTCATTCCTGTTACTACTTCGTAGATGTTGCTAACTTTGAATAATCCTCTTCTGTAAGGGACTGCGAAAAATAAGGCACAAACTATGAAAACTATCATAGCTCTTATGAAAAAATCAAGATTAAATTGCCCTGTATACAAGCTATAAGTAAATATCATTGTAAATGGTTGAATCAATGCCAAAATTATATTTCCACTACGTCCAACAGTAGTGAATGAGAAATAAATAACGAAGGCAACAATATAAGAGAGAATAGATCCTAATATGAGAAATACTTCTTGCATGGTAATATTCTTTACAAGTATGGCAACAATCTGACCAAGAATAAATGTTATTTCTATTATACCACTGAAAAATGCATTCATTTGAATGGACCATCCAGTCGGAGGTGCTTTTAAAAGTGGTGATTTCTTTGAATAAAACCCCATAGAAAATAACGTACCAAATCCAGATGTCAAAAGAAAAAGAAATATAAAACGGAAAAAATGAAAAAGATCTAAATAACTCTTTAGTAAAAAATAATGCAATAGTAATGATAATAAACCCAAAGCGATTGGTACGCCAAAAAAGATAGAATAAGCTGACTTTCTTGAAGAAAAAAGCTCCATATATGTAATAATACCCGGAATTTGACGACTCTTTTTTTCTTTTACAAGCATAACTAAAGTTACTGAATGAATTTAAATTGATAATACTTAATTGACAAACTTTCTTCTATTGTAATGAATAATTAATACAAATTTATCTTTATGTAAAAAATTATAATATAATATAAAACAAAACATTCTTTTATAAGGAATATGGAAAAAAAACCACAAGAATTGATACATCTAGCGAATAAGAGCTTTACTGAAGTTCTTTCTGATGGATTTAAATTATTTATTAAAACTTACAAAAGTTTGATAATACCCTTAGCCCTCTTTCAGATATTTTTAATTGCTTTAAATGTTTTACTATTAACCGATCTTAATTGGTATATCGATTCACTAGGAGTATCTATTGATGAGATAATGGACAAATTTATTGATAACATATCTCTTACGGAGAGCGAATTAAATGAACTAGCTTACTTTCTCTTTATGACTTTAGCTCAATTTTTTCTTCAAAATTTAATAGGAGCAGTAATTATTACTATTGCTATGTGTTCAGTCAGTAATTATGTTTATAGAGTGTATATGGGAGAAGATATTAGTTTTTCGAAATCTTTTAAATCTTCATTCAATAAAAAGATATTGATTGTAATTTTAATTATCGGGATAGCTTTGCCAATAGGAGGTCTTCTGTTATTTATTCCAGGGATTATCATATTTGGATTTTTTGTTTTTCTAGTTTTCACGTACAATATAGGAGACGGAAAAAATTCAATCTCAGAAGCTCGCACTATTGCTAAAAAGGCTTTCTGGAAAATAATAGGTATTTTTGTCATTAATGCTCTTTTCATTTTAATAATAGATTATATTGTGACAGCTATCCTAGATTTTTTTCTAATCAATGAATCCACAATTCCAATTATTAGTAGTTGGTATAATCCTGCCACAAGAAATTTTGGAATGTTAATTCTGTATAATATATTATATAGCATTGTTGACATTATTTTTGCACCATTATTTATCTGTTTATTAACCGCATTATTTTCTTCTTTAAAGGCAAAGAGAGATTTAAAAATTCAATATCCCCAAGAATATTATCCAGAAAGAGAATTATATCAAAAATCTTATAAAATTCTTAAGCAAAAGCCTAT
>CAYNEU010000383.1:0-5653 GCA_964396275.1 uncultured archaeon
AATTTCGCAAACCCTATCCAAGTTTTCAAGACAAAATTGTTTCATTTCATCACAAGTTGCATCAAGTAAAAGTAAATTAGCCTTCCCTCTTTTTCCGAACAGTTGATCAGGCTTAACAACTACTTTTTCTGATTCAATCCATGGTTCTTCAATAATTAATTGATTTAAATCAGTTTCACATAAAACTACAGCTAATTTATTATGGTAGTTGAACTCTGGATAGTATTTTGGTAATTCTTTTGCTAAAAGTTTCTTCGCGTCATATTCATAAATATTTTTCTGTGCCAAAATTCTCTAACTCTTCTGATTTTTTACACTAATTTCATTAAAAAAGTTAATTTATTTAGATTCCTTTTTCTAATAAATTTTTCTTACATAATTAAAAAAACTAAAAAAGATGTAAAAAAGATCGTTCGAAATTAAAGGTTTAATTCTAGAAGCTTTTGTTTATTTAACAAGACTTTACTTGGTTTCAAATCGTAGACTCTCCACATAAAGAGAAACCCAATGAGGTAAAAAAGTGCAGGAACCGCAAACATTCCAATTGTAATCCCCCATTGTGCCTGTATGGTCTGGGTTGAAGCTGTTGGATCGAAAGAAGTAAGAGGATGAATTATTCCAAATGTTAACGCTTGAATTACAATAGAAAAACGTCCAATGAAGGTCCTAAACCCATAATAAATCCCTTCTTCTCTTTTACTTGTTTTTATAACAATCTCATCAATAACATCTGAAAAAGTGGCATAAATTAAACTCCAAGTTGCTCCCATACTAAAGCCAATCAATACAAATCCAAATATAACCAGAGGAAAGTCCCAAATGAAAAGTGTAAGAATCAAAAATGTGGCAGTTCCACCTGTCCCACACATATACCCAATTCGGTTTCCAAATTTCCTAGCTATATATATCCAAAATGGCGCCGAAATAACACTTGCTAAAAGGAATGCCATTAACATAATCATTTCATAAAACGGATCAACCCGCATAACATATTGCACCCAATAAGGAATCGATGCTATCATGAGAACCATTACTGTAGTTTGCGCTAAATAAGCAAATAGATAAGATATATAGTTCTTTTCTTTTAAAGCATGTTTGAGTTTTAGAAAATAATTTTCTCTAAGTTTATTTATATCATCTTTGAGAAATGTTCTATCAATCATTTGTCTATCTTCACGCATACCGTATATCATTAAAAGACAAATACTAATACAGGTAATAGTTACAATCGCCCCTACAATTACGTAAGACTCAATATTTGTTCCAGGAGTTCCCCTTGTTATTATAAGAGTTGGTAATAGAGTTCCAAGAGTTAAACCGAAAAGAGAAAGTAAAATCTGAACACCACCTACTTTAGTTCTTTCCTTTTGAGAACGAAATTTATCAGGGTAAATACTTTGATATGAAATAATCATGAATGAAAACAGTGTATCTAAAATACATAAAATAATTATTAACCAGATAAAAACCGAAATATCATTACCTACTGGGGGAAAGAAAATTAAAACAAATATCATTGAACATGGGACTCCTGTAATTAAAAACCAAGTAAATCTCTTACCAAATTTTCTCATGTATTTTATATTGCGGTTTGATATATATCCTGCTAAAGGATCATTAAACATATTCCATATTCCATATATAATAATTGCAGCTGTTATTAGCGTAACTTGTAAAAAGACTTCCGTCTCGTAAAATTTAAAGACCATGAAGCTTAATGCTGTCGCAAGAAAATCATCAAAAAAACTTCCAAGAGAATAAGATATGTGGACTTTTAATGAGTGTTGAACATTTGAACTATTAATTAATTCTGTCATTTCTCTAAAAAACACCAATTAAATTATGATTATTTAATTTAATTTTGAGTTTAGTTTATTTAATCTTTAATAGGAAAGTTATTTTTTTTCTAAAATTATAGTTTCTCCTGTAGCATACCTTTCTAAAGCTTTTTCGTCTAATTTCACACCCCAGCCTGGACCTTCTGGTAATTTTGCTATACCATTGCTATAGTCAATAGAGTTCAGAATAAGATCATCTATTAACATTTCTTGGCCAAATAATTCAGTTGCATAATCAATATAATGAAATTTTGCTATGTGAAAATGAATATGCATAGCTGAAGCAATTCCCAAAGGTTGATTATGCAACACAACTCCAAGACCTCGCATTTTAGCATAATCGAATGCTTTTAATGCTCTTGTTACTCCACCGGGGCGTTCTGAATTAATCCCTAAAACTCTGACTGCTCCTAATTCCACTAATGTTATGAAATCTTTAATTGAAAAAAATCCTTCATGAGCCATCAATGGTGTATCTACTCTTTTTTGAACATAAGCCATCCCAATATAATCATCAGCTCTAACTGGTTGTTCAGCATAATCAATACCAAAGGGTTCAATTTTCTTTATTGCCCTAACGGCTATAGAAGGAGAATAAGCTTGATTATAATCTACTCTTAATCTGATTTTATCTCCAAATGCGTTTCTAATTGTTTCGATAATCTCCTTATCCTCTATCACGCCTTTCCCTAATTTAAGTCTAAAAGTTTTAAATCCTTTTTTATAATAAGATCGTGTAATACCTTTCATCAAAATGGGTTCTCCGAGGGGAATTAATGCTGCTAGAGGAATTTCATTTACGTTTTTCCCACCTATTAATTCACAGACGGGTCTACCTGTTATTTGCCCCATTAGATCATAGCACGCCATATCTAAAAGCCCTTTGGCCATTTCATTATTGGCAAGATTGATGTCCATCCGATAATTAATTTTTTCAATATTGAAAGGACTTTCACCCAATAAATACTTTCCCAAACAGTTGTTAATAGAATCAATAACTTGATAAGGAGACATACCGGATTCTGGGAGCCAAAGAAAGGATTCACCAATACCAATACTCCCTTCCTTGGTCTTAAGTTTACAAATAACGAAATCACCACCTAACCATACCTCTTCGGCAGGGATAGCCATTCCTAAACCCCCTTCGGATTGTTCCATTGCTTTTTTTACAGCATCTTTAAAAGGTACATGAATAGGAGTTAATTCGATAGTTTCGATTTCATTTCTCATAATATAATGAAATAAGGTTAGATTATGTTAAAATATTTTATTGATTAAAACATGAAAAAAGGGAATTGTACCTTGGAATAGCTCTTTTAATTCACATTCCAAATAGATTATCAATTTTCAGAAACTTGATCCATGCTCATCCAACGTTATCAGAATTATTTAGGAATCTACAAAAACAAATCTAAAGATGAATCTCTAAATCTGCCATTTTCCTTCTTCATATATTATTTTATTATCTGCTATAATTTTTGAACCAGGGATTTTCATATCTTTTAGAATATCCCAATGTATAGCACTTTCATTTTTTGATCCAATATTTTTAAAACCATGTCCTAATGCAATATGTAAAGTTCCGCCAATTTTTTCGTCAAATCCAATATTTTTTGTAAATTGTGTAATTCCGTAATTAGTCCCAATAGCAAATTCACCCAATTTGTCAGCATTTTCTATTTTTAATATCTCTTCTAGTAATTCCTGACCTTTGTCAGCTGTAGCATTAATAACCACTCCATCTTTAAATTCTAAAAAAATATTTTGGATTTCTCTTCCCATATAGATTCCCGGATAACTGAGCCTAATATGTCCATTTACAGAATCTTCAACCGGACAAGTACAAATCTCCCCATCTGGTAAATTTTCTTTCCCACAACAATTATCCCATATTCTACCCTCTAATGAAAAAGTTAATTCTGTGTCTTCACCAATAACTTGGATGTTTTTAACATTTTTTAAATTTTCTATAATCTGGTCTTGTTTTTTTTCCAAATTCTGCCATTCTTCAATCGGGTCCTCTTTATCTAAAAACAACGCATTTTCTACAAAAGTTGAGTAAGAAAATAAATCCATATTTGCTTCTTGAGCAAAAGCATGACATGGAAAAGGAATACAAATCCATCTTAATTCTTTTTTAGAAGTACGGTCCTCAAAGACTCGAATATATTCTGTTCGATCAGGAGAGCCTTGGTATGTTGCCAATGCTTTTGGATCAATTAATGCTAGGTTTCTAGTATTAAATTCACCATCAATAGTTATGATACAATCAAATTCAGTATTAGTTAATTTTAGTAGATTGTGAAAATATAATAATTGTTCTTCAGAGGCATTTTTAAATAATAGTTCACTGAGACCTTCAATTCGCGGCATTGCCAAGGGATGGCCACCCATTTTTAGAACTTCTAAAAAAATAGCTTGAAAAAGTTCTTTTGCTATAGTCGGACCTTCAATAAGCACGCGATCTCCTTTCTTAACATTAAGAGAATAATTAACCACTAATTTGGCTAGTTTTTCATAAAATGTATTAATCATAATTATTTAGAGTTATAATTACGTATAATTGTAGATATTTTTGTATTATATAAAAAAATAATCTAAGTTTGTTATTTATTATTTATGATTTATTATTGCTTTTTTAAAATATAATCGAGGATACTTGTCCGACCAGTATTATAATATTTACCACTTATAATGAGTCTTTTTTCTTTATAAAGTATCTCAAACTTTTCGAAGTATTCATCAGGTTCGTCATCATCATAATAACTATGAATGTACTCTTGATTTTCTTCAATACTTATAATTTCTCCTGGGTTTGATTCTCCTTTTTCATCGAAATTAACATCATCTTTTGAAAGAAAATTCAAATAACATAATCCTCCTCTCATTAAAACGCGATGCATTTCATTAATAGCAATTGCCGTGTCTTTTTTACTTAAATGAACCATTGAGAGATAGGAAAAAACATACCCGAAGAAATTGGAATCAAAAGGAATATTTCTCATGTCTCCTTTAACAATCCTTAAACTCATACCATTTTCTTCACAAAAGTTTTGTGCATCGTTTATCTCTTCATCTGAAATATCAATTCCATATGTTTCAAAACCATTTTCATAAAAAAAGGCAAGTTTAGGATCTCTTCCACCAGCCCCGCAATCTAATATTTTTTTTTTGGCAGGGTTAGTTTGTATAAACCAAAGAAAATTGTATAATGAGGATGGATAGAACCTTTTAATCATTTTTAAAGAAATTTAATTTAATTTATAAAATTTCTTTAATTATGTGAGAAACCTCCAAGGGATTATTAGCATTTAATAATTTCTTCTAATAATCTAAATTATTTTACAAACTTTTTTTAGAGTCTTTATTTCTCATCTTTAATAAGATTAGCTTAATAAAGACATAAAAGAAATAATTAATATCAAATAAATTTTCAAATAGGGGATATTTTGAATACTTCAAAAAATTCATCTCAGCCACAAAATTATAACGACCCGAATACATTGAAGATGATAATGTTTTCTATGGGTTATTTCTTTAATGGTTTTCTAATTGTGGCCTTTAATAACTTTGTTTGGCATTATTACGAGAGCGAACTTGGTTTAATAGATATTATAAGCTTATGGCCAATTTATATGGCAGTAGTGAATGTGATTTTTACAATTTTCAGTATAGTAAGCAGCCCTGTTATAGGTTATCTCACTGATAAGCCAAATAGATGGACAAAGAAATTTGGGTTTCACTCCCCTTGGATTGTTATTGGAGGTATTCCAACTATTGTTTTCTTTTTCCTACTCTTCACACCACCAAATATA
>CAYNEU010000384.1:0-1683 GCA_964396275.1 uncultured archaeon
TTCATATATGTTGTATTCTTCTATAGTATTGGTCTTGTTCAACTTATTAATCTGCTGTTTACAGTAATCTGGCATTAATCCTTTATCATTTAAGTCATCTCTGACAGTTTCTAAAAGTGATACGACAGAAAATTCAAAAGGGCACCAGACCTTACAGTTTTCCTCATTTGTGCATTTGTACATCAAATCAATGAAAGCCTTGTTTTCTTTTTTCATTGGATCTATTTTGCCAGTTGTTAAATAATATCCAATTCTAGCTTTATAAGCAGGACTCATTGTTTCAGTTAGGGATGCTTGTAGAGTTCCACAGTCAAACCTACACATATTTGGGCAACGCATACATTTAATTAGATTCTCTACATCAGCATTAAATTCTCCTTCTGGAAAAAAATTCGCTTTTTTTTGTCTAAAATTTTTCATTATCATTGATCTGGTTACTCTATCAGCTTTTTGGATAAGCGGTAAAATCCAATTGTACTTTTTTAATGTTTCTTCGACACCCACTTATTTTTCACCTCCTTTCCAGATATCTACATAAATCTTACCTGGATTTAGAATATTATTTGGATCAAGTAATTTTTTAATTTCCTTTAAGGTGTTCATAGATTTACCCCATTCACTTTCCATCCAATGGGACCTATTAATTCCTATTCCATGATGGTGGGCAATTGAACCACCAGCATCTAATACAGTCTTGATTATTGTATCCCAGCATTCTTGGTAATACTTCAAATCTGTTTGTTCTTTTGCAGGTACTCCACCAAATGTAAAGTAAATTCCTACGCCACTTGGATAAAAGTGTGAAACATGAGCAGTAATCATGATAACTCCATGTAATTTTTTCATCGATTCTAAAACAGAATTATAAATATTTGGTGCATTTTCCCATAGGGATGCTATTTCAATAGTATCAAATACTATTTTATATGGAGGCATTGCTGAAGTTTCTGTTACTCTAAATCTAGACTCAAACCAATGTTCTACGGGATGCTTTCCACAATCTACGCCTGAATTTTTCTCAGATTTTTCTCTAGTGATTGATTCTTCTAAATCAACGAGCTTTGAATTCCCTTCGCAAACAAATACAACCATAACCTTATCCTTTGCTTTATCTATATCTGGAAAATGCCTCATCGTCTCAAATTGGTCATAAATTCGCACTACTGCAGGGTAAATTTGTTCTCTTAATATTTGCCTTATAGCCTCAAAAGAGTCTTCAATGGAAGGAAAAGCATATGAGATTAAAGTTCTTTTAGCGGGATAAGGCCAAATTTTTAGTGTTGCTTTAGTGACAATTCCAAGAGTACCTCCTCCTCCTATAAATAATTTGTCAAGTTGAGGTCCTGTTGAAGCTCTTGGAATGGTTTTAAAATTAATAATTTCACCTTGAGGTAATACCACTTCCATCCCTAATACAATATCTTCAATTTTCCCATATTTAGTGCTAAATTGTCCTGCAGCTCTGTGGGCTATCCATCCACCTAAAGAAGAAATATAAAGGGATTGTGGTATATGCCCAGTTGTATACCCCTTAGAGTTTAAATGACGTTCAAAATTCATTCCATTTATACCAGTCTGAGCTGTAACTGTTAAATTTTTATCATTAATTTCAAGAATTTTATTAAATTTTTTCATCGATTCTAAAACAGAATTATAAATATTTGGTGCATTTTCCCATAGGGA
>CAYNEU010000385.1:0-2397 GCA_964396275.1 uncultured archaeon
CCATAATGAGTAAATTAATTATTGTTCATTTTAGTTAACATAAAATTGTGAAGCTTTTCTGTCTTATAGAATTCAACAGGAGGAAGAGTCGCTGTGAGTGCGGCTGCATAAAGTGCAATTCTTACACTATCTGAAACCGAAATTCCAGATGCAAATGATAACCCTAAAACTGCCATAATAACACTACCAACAGCTACATAACTTCTAACTGGTTGTTGTAAAATTGAAGTAAATTTTTCTACTTTTTCGATTTCATATGAAAATAGAAACGATTCTGTTTCTAAATAATTTAATAAAACATTCTTACATTTAGACGAGTTCAAAATCCTTTTTCCAGCTATGGTGATACTTGTATCATTGCAACAATCAATAGAAAATGTATCCAATGCTTTCTGAAGATTCATCCTAATCAAATCCACATTTTCATAGAGAAAATAATTGGATTTTGTAGGGCGCGCAATTATAGGTATGTTCCTATATTTTTCTTTTAAAAAGCGTAATAATTTCTGGATAAACGCATCCTCAAAAATTCCTTCTAATCCGTAATCTAAAATTAATATCGCTCCTAAATCTTGAGATCTGGTAGCTATAAGATTATTAAATTTTTCTCTTATTTTTTGAGAAAAATCACCATTATAATCTGTTTCTAAACGTAAAAGATGTTGATTCATAGCTTTTATTCGAGTTATTTGAGGTGTTTTTATTTTTTCATTAACAAGAATGCCAGAAGGCTCTACTTTTAACTCTTTAATCCTCTTTAAAAAAAAATCACCTTCGAAATCATTACCAATAATAGTACAAACTTCGGGAATTCCCCCTAAAGATTGTATATATTGTAGTACTAATCCAATTGCACCAATGTAAACATTACTATTCTCTATTTTTACATTAGGGACTGGTGCATCAGGAGAGATCCTGTCAGTATATCCAATTATATACTTATCTATTAAAGCATCACCAATGACTAACACTTTCTTATTATTCCATTTGGAAATCTCGTCAATAAGAGCCATTTTTTTTGATTATTTTTGTAATTTATTTTGTAGTTTTTCCCAATCTTTGAGAAAATCTTCTAATCCTCGATCTGTATTTGGATGTTTGAACATTTTATCAAGAACAGCAAAAGGAATTGTAGCAATGTGAGCCCCTATTTTTGCAGATTCAATGACATGGCGTGTATTTCTTACAGAAGCAACGATTAGTTCAGATTTAAAATCGTATGAATTTAAGATATCCATACATTCCCAAAGAAAATCAATTTCATTCTGGCCATTATCCATTAATCTTCCTATGAAAGGACTTATATAAGAAGCTCCAGCTTTTGCAGCTATTAAAACTTGATTTTGTGAAAAAACAAGAGTTACATTGGTTTTAATCCCTTCAGGTTCAAGAATATTTACCGCTTTAATCCCATCCTTCGTAAAAGGAATCTTGATTACTATATTGGAAGCAATTTTAGCTAATTCACGAGCTTCTTTAACCATTTCTTCTGTTGTTAATCCTATAACTTCTCCACTAACAGGACCATCAACAATTTCACATATCTTTCTTAATTGTTCTGTAGGTTCAGCACCTTCCTTTGCCAAAAGCGTAGGATTTGTAGTAACCCCATCAATAATCCCTAGCTCTTGCATTTCTTTTATTTGATCTAAATTAGCAGTATCTATAAAAAATTTCATTCCACTTCACGAGTATAGTTTAGTGATTATAATAATAATTTGTATTATATATTTATAGCAAATTCTTTTAAGTTTTTAAATATCATGTCCGGGACTATAGTACCTATCTTTTTTTGTTCCTCTTTTCCATATCCCGTTAAGACTAAAACAGTTTTACATCTTACTGCTGTACCTGTTTGAATATCATTCAATGTATCTCCAACCATATATGAATTAGTTAAATCAATATGATATTTCAATTGTGCTTTTAGAATCATTCCCGGATTTGGTTTTCTACAATCACATGAACCAGTGAATTCGGGATGGTGAGGACAATAATATATATCATCTAATTTTATATTATTCTGCTTTAATATCTTTATCATCTTATAATGAATTGCCTTAAGAGTTTCTTCAGTAAAAAGACCTCTGGCTATTCCTGCTTGATTGGTAATAATAATTAACAAGAATTTTTTTTGTTTAAGTAATTTCAAAGCTTCAATTGAACCCTTAATAAATTCAAAATCTTTCGGATCTGAAAGATGGCTAACTTCTTTGTTTATTACACCATCTCTATCTAAAAAAATTGCTTTTTTTGTATCAGTTGTTTTCATCAGATTCTTTAAGCAATTTAATTGTTTTATTTGGATTTTTAGCTTTTAATATAGCACTTGAGCTAGTTAAAATATCTGTGTTCTTTAATTGCTTTGCGTTTGAGGGATTAATTCCACCATCAACA